>NZ_JBGQOH010000003.1:0-269504 GCF_052113745.1 Cryobacterium sp. W22_MBD10_FK3 | reverse complement strand
CCCCCCCCCCCCCCCCCCCCCCCCCCCCCCCCCCCCCCCCCCCCCCCCCCCCCCCCCCCCCCCCCCCCCCCCCCACCGCACCATCCGCAGCATCCGCACCACCGCACGCAACGCCGCCGGCAGGCAAAAGAGAGCAGACAATGATGACTACCCCCGGAACCGGGCCTGATCGGGCGCAGATCGTCGCCGCCAAGAAGCAGCGGCAGGCGGGCCGCATCGCGGAGGCCGCATCCGCCGGCATCAAGGTGCTGCTGGTCAAGGTTCTGCTGCTCGGCATCGTCGACGCCATCAGCGTCTACGCGCTCTTTGTGCTCTTCATCAAGCAGGACTGGCTGGTCTTCAGCCTGGTGGCGCTGGTCACCATCGTCGTCAATTGGGTCTACTTCCGGGTCAAGGGCCTGCCGGCCAAGTACCTCACCCCCGGCCTGATCTTCCTGATCATCTTCCAGATCTTCGTGGTCGGCTACTCCGGTTACATCGCCTTCACCAACTACGGCACCGGCCACAACAGCACCAAGGACGACGCGGTCAACTCGCTGATCCTCTCCGCGCAGGAGCGGGTGCCTGACTCGCCCAGCTACGCGCTCACAGTGCTCGAGCAGGCCGGCGCCTACAGCTTCCTGGTCACAGCCCCCGACGGCGAAATCAGCGTCGGCAACCCGGAGTCGCCGCTCACCGAGGTCAGCGACGCCGATACGGATGCCTCCGGCCAGGCCGTCGGCTTGGCCGGTTACACGACGCTCAACTTCGCCGACATCGTCACCAACCAGGAGGCCATCGCCGCCCTGGCCGTGCCCGTCTCCGACGACCCCAATGACGGCAGCCTCCGCACGCCCGACGGCTCCGCCGCCTACCTCTACCTCTCCGACCTTGTCTACGACGAGGCCGCCGGAACCATGACCGCCGCCAGCTCCGGCGTCGTCTACACCGAGGATCCCTCGCAGGGCTCGTTCATCGCCGACGACGGCAGCGAGCTGCAGCCCGGCTGGAAGGTGGAAGTGGGCCTGGCCAACTTCGCCAAGGCCTTCGGCACCGACTCCATCCGCGGCCCGCTGATCAGCGTGACCCTGTGGACCTTCGCGTTCGCGTTCCTCTCCGTGGCCACCACCTTCGCGCTCGGCCTCTTCCTGGCCATCGTGTTCAACGACATGCGGATGCGCGGCCGGAACGTGTACAGGGTCGTCATGATCCTGCCCTACGCCTTCCCCGCCTTCCTCTCCGCGCTGGTCTGGGCCGGCATGCTGAACCCGCAGTTCGGTTTCATCAACCAGGTGCTCTTCGGCGGGGCCGAGATCCCCTGGCTCACCCACGAGTGGCTGGCGAAGTTCAGCATCATCTTCGTCAACCTCTGGCTGGGCTTCCCCTACATGTTCCTGGTCTGCACCGGTGCGTTGCAGTCCATCCCCGATGAGCTGCAGGAAGCGGCCACGGTGGACGGCGCCAAGCCGTGGCAGGTGTTCAGGCTGATCAAGTTGCCGCTGCTGCTGGTCTCGGTCTCGCCGCTGTTGATCGCCTCGTTCGCGTTCAACTTCAACAACTTCAACCTGATCTACATGCTCACCAACGGCGGGCCGCGTGACGTCACGGCGGGGGTGAACGTCGGCGCCACCGACATCCTCATCTCGATGGTCTACAAGGTGGCCTTCGTGGGCGCCAACCGCGACTACGGCCTGGCCAGCGCGTTCTCCATCCTGATCTTCGTACTCGTGGCCCTCGTGTCGATCATCAGCTTCAGACAGACCAAGGCACTAGAGGAGTTGAACTGAGATGGCGACCACGACTATCGCAGCCCCAAGCGGCACGGATTACATCCCCGTGAAGCACCCGTTCAATTTCGGCCGCTGGTTCCGCGCCACCGGCTGGCGTCACCTGGTCGGCGCCGTCATGGTGATCTTCTCCGCCTTCCCGCTGCTCTACGTGCTCTCGGCCTCCCTGCACCCCGGCGGCACCCTGATCACCGCCAACGGCCTGTTCAGCCAGGTGGACATCGGCAGCTACATCACCCTGTTCAACTTGCCGCAACAGCCGTACGCGGCCTGGTACGGCAACACCCTGCTGATCGGCGGCATCACCTCGGCCGGCACCGTGTTCCTCGGTGCCCTGGCGGCGTACTCGTTCTCGCGGATGCGCTTCGTCGGCCGCCGCGCGGGCCTGCTGATGCTCGTGCTCGTGCAGATGTTCCCGCAGCTGCTCGCCGTCGTGGCGATCTTCCTGCTGCTCAACGGCATCTCCGACATCTTCCCGGCCATCGGGCTGGACACCCAGATCGGCCTGATCATGGTGTACCTCGGTGGCGCGCTCGGCGTGAACACCTACCTCATGTACGGCTTCTTCAACACGATCCCGGCCTCCATCGACGAGGCCGCCAAGCTCGACGGCGCCGGCCACGCCCGCATCTTCTTCACGATCATCCTGCGCCTGGTCGCGCCGATTCTCGCCGTTGTCGGCCTGCTGTCGTTCGTGGGCACCACCAATGAGTTCGTGATCGCCAGCATCGTGCTGATCACCCCGGAGAAGCAGACCCTGGCGGTGGGCCTCTACCAGTTCGTGTCACAGGAGTTCTCGAGCAACTACTCGGTGTTCGCCGCCGGCGCCGTGCTCGCGGCGCTGCCCGTGATGGCCCTGTTCCTCTGGTTGCAGAAGTACATCGTCGGCGGCCTCACGGCCGGATCGGTGAAGTAACCACACCGATGCCCGCGCTCCACCCGCTCCCGCACCACCTGCTCCCGCACCACGACGGCTCATCGCTGTACGTCTCCACCCAGGCGCCGAACCTCGGCGACACCGTCACGGTGCGGCTGCGCATCCCGCTCGCCTTCGGGGCCGTGGCCATGGTGCGCGTGCGCTCCAATCCCGACCAGGAGCCGCGTTTTCAGGATGCCCGGTCGCTCGGTTCGGATGCCGGGTATGCCTGGTGGGTGGCCGACGTGGTGGTGGAGAATCCGGTACACGGCTACAGGTTTCTGCTCAGCATGGCCGGCGGCGGCCACTGGTGGGTGAACGCCGGCGGACTGCACGACATCGAGACGCTCGACTCCGAGGACTTCAAGCTCGTCGCCCACCCGGCCCCGCCGGCCTGGGCCGCGTCCAGCGTGATGTACCAGGTCTTCCCAGACCGGTTCGCCCGCTCCAGCGCCGCCGCACACCGCGCCGCCCCGGACTGGGCCATGCCCGCCGAGTGGCACGACGACGTCGCCCAACTCCCGCCGGGCCGTTCGCACCAGTTCTACGGCGGCGACCTCGACGGCATCACGGAGCACCTCGACCACCTCGAACGCCTCGGCGTGAACCTGCTCTACCTCACCCCGGTGTTCCCCGGCCGCTCCAACCACCGCTATGACGCGGCCAGCTTCACCGAGGTCGACCCGCTGCTCGGCGGTGACGCGGCCCTCATCCGGCTCGTGGCGGCCGCGCACGCCCGCGGCTTCCGGGTGATCGGCGACCTCACGGCCAACCACTCCGGCGACGGCCACGAATGGTTCCAGGCCGCGCACCTGAATCCGGATGCCTCGGAGAGCGCCTTCTACTACTGGCTCGACCCCGAGCAACGCGACTACATGTCGTGGCTCGGGGTGCCGGCGCTGCCCAAATTCAACTGGACCTCAACCGAACTCCGCCGCCGGTTCATCGACGGCCCCGACTCGGTGGTGGCCAAGTGGCTCGAGGCGCCGTACCACCTGGACGGCTGGCGCATCGATGTGGCGAACATGACCGGGCGCCTCGGCGACGAGGACCTCAACGCCGAGGTGCGCCAGGCCATCCGGCGCACGATGATCGAGGTGAACCCCGACACCATCCTGCTGGGCGAGTTCACCAACGACGCCTCCGCCGACTTCCAGGGCGACGCCTGGCACGGCGCGATGACCTACGCCAACTTCACCCGGCCGCTCTGGTCCTGGCTCTGCCGGCCCGACCAGGTTCCGTCGTTCTTCGGGCTGCCGCTGGGCAGCATTCCGCGCCACTCCGGCGAACAAGTGCACCGGGCGCACACCCGGTTCGCCGCCGGGTTCCCGTGGCGCACCCGGCTGGCCACGATGAACGCGCTGGACACCCACGACACGGCCAGATTCCGCACCCACGCGGACGCCGAGGCGGTGCCCGTGGCCGTGGGACTCTCGGTGACCCTGCCGGGCATCCCGGTGGTGTTCGCCGGCGACGAGTTCGGCCTCACCGGCATCGACGGCGAGCACTCCCGCACGCCGATGCCCTGGGCCAGCGCCGCCGAACCCGAGGTGAACGCCACCATCGACCTGTACGCCACGCTGATCGGTCTGCGCCGCGCCCACGAGGCACTGAACACCGGTGGCATGCGCTGGCTGCACGTGGGCGAGGACGCCCTCGCCTACGTGCGCGAGACCGAAGACGAAACCGTGCTCCTGCTGGCCACGCGCGAGGCGGCGGATGTGGCGCTGCCGGCCTGGCTGCTACCCCTGGGCGGCACCGTCGGCGCTCTGCCGGCTCTCGTCGGAACCGCGGTCGCCACGGTGTCGGACGACGGGCTCCGGTTGGTGGCCGGTGCGGCCTCCTTCACCGCCTGGGCGCTTCCCGGGGTCACAATTGTGCCGGACGCCGCCGCTGTGTCACCGACACCTCTCGCGAGGTGATAATGTTTACCGGTTGCCAAAAGCACGGTTCAGCTTCAGAAGTTTGAGGTTTTGCCCCCTTAGCTCATTGGTAGAGCACTTCCTTGGTAAGGAAGAGGTAGTGGGTCCGATTCCCACAGGGGGCTCAGGCTTGAGAGCTAGGCTCTGAAGGTCTAAGGCGGGGTAGCTCAGTTGGTTAGAGCACACGGCTCATAATCGTGGTGTCGCGGGTTCAATTCCCGCTCCCGCTACACACAAAGGCCCTTTGATCAGGAATTCTTCCGATCACGGGGCCTTTTCTCTGTGACCGGTGTGTTTTGGACGACTTCAGGCGACGGGCACCTTCCGTGGAACCTTGGAAACGGCAAGTGCGCTGTCCATCACGACGCGCACGAGCACCTGGAGGTCGAGGCCGGCAGTCTTGGCCAGCTCGAGCATCTGCTGGATAGCGATACCGAACGACGTCGGCCAGAGCTGCGGGTCGGGAGCATAGCGTCGCAGCGAGCCGCTGAGGTTGGGCCACAGTGCGTCGGCGTACTCGAGAGGCGTGGACGGGACCCCCGTCCCTGGCGCGAAACGCGGCACCCCGAAGGTCGGCCCGCCCAACGACTTGGCGCTGTGCACGAAATACTCGCGCGCCTCGGGGATCGGCTCTCCTACGCTGCGCAGGTAGCCCACGATGAGCCCGAACACCGAGTACTGGAGCTCGGCAAGCTGCCGGTTGATCGCGTCGCCGGCAACGTAGGTGCCGCCGTCCTTGGTTCTGATTGTGTTCAGGGTCAGCCTGTTGAGTGTCGGATCGTTGCCTGACTGCCCGGAGATGCCGGCGATGAGGCACGCGCGCCCGGCGAGGCCGCCGAGAATCGTCGCGAGAAGCTCGACCTGCACCCCGCGCTCGTTCTTGACCATGGCGACAACGTTCTGAAAAATCTCCTCGCCCGCGATCTGCGCCCCGAGCAGCGGCTGCTCCGCGAGCTGCGATTGTATGTGGTGCATGAGCGCCTGGGTGCCGGGGCTTTCGAGCGGCTCCGCGGGCTGTTCCGGCGGGGGCGGCTTGCGTCTTCCAAACATGCTCTTCACGCTACCGACGCGCGTGCGCCGGGTCAGGTCCCACTGCGAGGGGTGCCACGGGCCGGGGCCGGTGGCAACGGTTCTTCATTTCCCGACGCGCCGAAGCGCTCAGACGATCGCTCCCAGCCAGGTGGTGCGAGGGGTCAGTGGCACCAGGGCCGGTCGGCCGGCGTCGGTGGTCGTGGAGACTCGGCGACCCTCCGTCGCCGCGGTTTGCAGGGAGGCCATGACGTCGAGCACGTGCAGCGCCAGGGATCCGTTGGCCCGCGCGCCGGCGGCGTCCGTGGGGCCGCACCCGATCAGGTCGAGGAGCCCGATGCCCCGCGAGCCGTCTTCGTAGCCCGCACTGGTGTGCACGGGGCGCCAGCCGTCGTCACCCGAGCCGCGCAGAGTCACCTGGCCGTCGAACCTGTTCGGGTCGGGAACGGCGAGTGAACCGTCGGTTCCGTGCACCTCCAGGGGCGACGCGGCCGTCGCCGCCGAGTCGAAGCTCATCGTGATGGTCGACAGCGCGCCGCCCTCGTGCTCGAGCACGCCGGTGACGTGGGTGTCCACGAAGACCGGGATCTGCTCACCGGATCGCGGCTGGGTGCGGATCACCCGGTGATCCTGGGGCCGGCTGGACGCGCCGGTCACCGAGCGGATGGGCCCGAGCAGGTGCACCAGCGCGGTGATGTAGTACGGGCCCATGTCGAACAGCGGGCCGCCGCCCTCGCGGTAGTAGAAGTCCGGATTCGGGTGCCAGAACTCGTGCCCGGCGGTGACCATCACGGCCGACGCGGCCACGGGGCGCCCGATCAGCCCGGCGTCGATGTGGGCGCGGGCGGTCTGGATACCGGTGCCGAGCACGGTGTCCGGCGCGGACCCAACCCGGACGCCCGCGCGCTCTGCCGCGTCGAGGATGAGGCGGCCGTCGGCGAGGTTCGCGGCGAGCGGCTTCTCGCCGTAGACCTGCTTGCCCTGGGCGATGGCGCCGAGCGCGATCTCGGCGTGGGCGGCCGGGGTGGTGAGGTTCAGCACGGTGTCGACGTCGTCGCTGGCGAGCAGGTCGGCCACCGAGAGTGCGCGTGCGCCCGGCAGCGAGGCCGCAACCGTTCGGGCCCGGTCGGCATCCAGGTCGGCCACGGCCGTGACGACGACGGCGTCGCTCGCAGTAAGCGTCTCGAGGTAGGCCGCGGAGATTACTCCGAGCCCGACGATTCCGATGCGGTGCGGGTTGCCCACAGCATTCCCCTTTCGATGATCGTGCGAACTGTCGGTTCCTGCAGGACCTCCGGGTTGTGCCCCGGCGTGGTGACGACGACCCGGCCCTGGCCCCAGCGCCGGGTCCACACCGCGGGCACGGTCACCGCCCGGTGCCAGGGCTGCCCCCGGCGGGCCGGATGCGTCGTGGTCGCGAGCACGTCGCACAGGGCGTCGGTGAGCACCCAGTATTGCTCCGTGGTGAGACCGAAGTCCGCCAGGCCTTTCGTGATGGGATGCGTGCGGCCCTGGTCGCTGATCGACACCGTGTAGTCGAGGTAGTTGTCCTCTTCAGTCCCCACCAACTCGGCGGGTTCCTTGGCGGGATGCGTCACGAACTGACCGCCCACCAGCTGCAGGTAGTCGGAGCAGGCCCGGTAGGAGTCCGCGATGCCGCCGTGCCAGCCGGTGAGGCCGGTGCCGGCGGCGACCGCCGCGCGGAGTCCCGCCACCTGGTCCGCGGTGATCTCGCTCATCGTGACGCACTGCACGATGAGGTCGGTCTCGGCCATCACCGCGGCATCCGCGTAGATCGCCGGCGACCCTTCGATCTGCACCTCGTACCCGTACGCCGCGAGGAACGGGACGAACAGGTCGGTGCTCTCCACGGGTCGATGGCCGTCCCAGCCGCCGCGCACAATCAGTGCTCTCATGCCTACCTCCTCGTAGCCGTGCCGTCGTGTCGGTTGAAAGGGTCAGCTCCGGGGCGGACCTGTGGTCGCCCGGCGCACCAGCCCGGTGGGCAGCCTGATGTGGTTCTGCGGCAGCGTCTCGCCGTTCAGCAGGGCAACGAGCATCCCCGCGGCGGTGGCGCCGAGCTTCTTCATGGGCTGACGGATGGTGGTGAGCGCGGGGTTCATCTGCGACGCCTCCGGGATGTCGTCGAAGCCGATCACGGAGAGATCGGCGGGCACGTCGAGGCCGAGCTCCGCGGCGACCTGGATGATGGCGATCGCCGAGAGGTCGTTCGCGGCGAACACCGCCGTCGGCCGGTCCGTCATCGACAGCAGCGACGCGGCCGGGGCCTTCGCCGTCTCGCGCTTGTACAGGCCGACCCGCACCAGGGCGGGGTTGAACTGGATGCCGGCATCCGCCAGGGCCTGCCGGTAGCCGGCCTCGCGGAGGGTGGCGCTGCGCAGGTCGGGCCGGCCGGCCAGGAACCCGATCCGGCGGTGACCGAGCTCGATCAGGTAGCGGGTGGCCTGCAACGCCCCGCCGAAGCTGTCCGATTCCACCGTGGGGAGGTCGGCGCGGCCGGTGTGCGGGTCGATGGCCACGACGGGGATCTCCGCCGAGGTGGTGTCGACGGTGGGGGTCACCATGATCGCCCCGTCGATCAGCGTGCCGCTCAGCCGGCTCAGCGACCGGCGCTCCCAACCGTTGGTCTCCCGCTGCCGAGACCCGCTGTAGGCGAGCAGGTCATAGCGGGAATCCGCCAGTGCGACGCCGACGCCCTTGAGGATCTCGGCGCTGAACGGCTCGAAATCGGCCACCAGAATGCCGATGACGCTGGTGCGGCGTGACCGCATGCTGCTGGCCACCAGACTGGATTCGTAGCCCAGCTGCTGCACCACGTCGAGCACCCTGGCCGTCGTCGCCGCCGAGATACCGTAGCGGCCGTTGACCGCCTTGGAGACCGTCGCCACCGACACGCCGGCCGCGGCGGCGACGTCGTGGATGGTGGCACGGGGGGTCATGGGTTCAGCATAGGCGAGATGGAAACTGATTTCGAAAACGTTTGACACTTCTTTTTTCCGCTGTGACACTGAGGCAATCCGGAACCCGCAGGGCAGCCCCGTCGGTGTCCGGACCGAACAGCAGCCCGTCAGGGCGCGGCTTCACACCAAGACCATCGACGACCGATGGTGTCCCTCAATGAAGAGAAAAGGTTGAACCAATGAAGGTGAACCACACCACGGCGAAGAGAATCTTCGCGGGAACGATGGTCTTGGGCCTCAGCGCCCTGGGCCTGACCGCCTGTAGCAGCGAATCGGGCGACGCGTCCTCCGGGGGCGACGTCACGATGAGCCTCTGGCAGAACTCCACCACGGGCCCCGGCCAGGAATTCTGGGACAAGACGGTGGCCGACTTCGAGGCCGCCAACCCCGGCGTCACCATCGACGCGCAGGCCATCCAGAACGAAGACCTGGACGGCAAGCTGCAGACCGCCCTCAACTCCGGTGACGCACCCGACATCTTCCTGCAGCGCGGCGGCGGCAAGATGGCCGCGATGGTCGCGGCCGGGCAGCTGATGGACCTCACCGGGGGCATCTCCGACCAGGTGAAAAAGGAGATTCCGGAGGGCTCGTTCATCGCGAACACCCTCGAAGACAAGGTCTACGCCATGCCGGTGGCCGTGCTTCCCGGTGGCCTGTTCTACAGCCAGGACCTCTTCGACGCCGCGGGCATCACCGAGGCTCCGGCCACGATCGGTGACCTCGAGACGGCCGTCGACAAGCTCAAGGCATCCGGGGTGGCCCCGATCGCCCTCGGCGCCAAGGACGCCTGGCCCGCAGCGCACTGGTTCTACTTCTTCGCCCTGCGCGAATGCAGCCCCGACGTGCTCGCCGAGGCGGCAGACACCAAGGACTTCTCCGATGACTGCTGGATCCGTGCCGGCGAAGACCTGCAGGGCTTCGCCGACACCGAGCCCTTCAACCAGGGCTTCCTCACCACCGCCGCCCAGCAGGGCGCCGGCAGCTCAGCGGGCCTGGTGGCCAACCACCAGGCGGGCATGGAGCTCATGGGCGCCTGGAACCCGGGCGTGATCGCCTCCCTGACCCCCGACGAGAAGCCGCTGGCCGACCTGGCCTGGTTCCCGTTCCCCGAGATCGACGGTGGCGACGGCAAGCCCGGCTCGATCCTCGGCGGCGTGGATGGTTACTCCTGCTCGGTCGACGCTCCCAAGGAATGCGTCGACTTCCTCAACTACATCGGCAGCGCCGATGTGCAGAAGGAGTACTACGCAGCGTTCAACGCCCCGCCCGTGAACACCGTGGCGCAGGAAGCCGTGACCGAGCCCTACCTCAAGCAGATCATCGAGGCCTACAACGCGGCCCCGTACGTCTCGCAGTGGCTGGACACCGTGTACGGCCAGAACGTCGGGAACGCCCTGAACGTGGGTGTGGTCGACCTGCTGGCCGGCAAGGGCAGCCCCGAGCTGCTCATCCAGGCGGTCAATGACGCGGCCAAGAAGGCCTAGGCACCCGTCATGACAGTTCGCGAGAATACTTCGACGCGATTAGAGGTGGATCTCGCGAACGGCGGGGACGCGGGCATCACGCCCGCGGCCCCGCCCGTGCGGCGCCGCCGTCGCAGTTCGGTGGGAGCCAGAGTCGAGATCGCGGTTCTGGTCGGGCCGGCGCTGATCGTCTTCCTCGGCTTCGTGATCTTCCCCGTCGTGATGGCGGCGTACTACGGCTTCTTCAGTTGGCAGGGTTACGGTCCGCCCACCGACTTCGTCGGCTTCCGCAACTACATCACGATCATCCAGGACCCCACCTTCCAAGAGGCGCTGACCCACAACGGCATCATCGTGGTGCTCTCGCTCGTGCTCCAGGGGCCGGTCGCGATCCTCCTTGCCCTGCTCCTGAACCGCAAACTGCGCGGGCAGTCCCTCATCCGGGTGCTCATCTTCGTGCCCTACGTGATCTCCGAAGTCGTGGTCGGCACCGGCTGGAGCCTGATGCTGCAGTCCAACGGCGCGGTGAACGGGCTCCTGGAGAAGGTCGGCCTGGGCGGATTCACCCAGGACTGGCTGTCGAACCCCGACATCGCCATCTGGACGTTGATGGTAATCATCACCTGGAAGTACGTCGGGTTCGCCGTGATCCTCTTCCTCGCCGGGCTCCAGGGCATCCCCGAGGAGCTGCCGGAAGCCGCCGCCATCGACGGCGCCACGTTCTGGCAGATCCAGCGCCACATCACGCTGCCGCTGCTGGCGCCCACGCTGCGCATCTGGGCGTTCCTGTCGATCATCGGCGCCCTGCAGCTCTTCGACCTCGTCTACATCATCTGGGGGCAGTACATCTCCTCCACCGCCGGAACGTCGACCATGGCGACGTATCTTGTCGCCAACGGCCGCAACGCCGGCAACTACGGCTACGGAAACGCCGTGGCCGTCGTGCTCTTCCTGATCTCCCTCGTGGTCGCGCTGATCTACCAGCGCTACGTGCTGAGCCGGGACACCGAGGGCGCAATCACTGGAAAGGGGAAGAGCACATGACCGCGCTCACGACGCCCGCTGTGGCGCTGCCGCCGGCCAATCCGCCGGCCCCGATCAAGACGAGCAGGCGGTGGGGCACTCCCGTCGCCTACGTCGTCGCCGTCGTGGTGATCGGCCTGATGCTCGCCCCGGTGCTGTTCATCATCATCGGCGGATTCCGCACCAACGCGCAGATCACCACCGACCCGTCCGGCCTGCCGAGCGTGTGGAACATCGGCAACTACCTCGACGTGCTCACGGGCGGCACCTTCTGGCGGCTGGTGGGCAACTCGCTCATCGCGGGGCTGGCCACCACCGTCGGCGTGGTGCTGCTCGGCCTGATGGCCAGCTACGTGCTCGCCCGGTATTCGTTCCGGGGCCGCGGCATCCTCTACGCCATGTTCGCCGCCGGTCTGATGTTCCCGATGACGGTGGCCATCACCCCGCTCTACCTGGTGGTGAAGAGCCTGGGCCTGATGAACTCGTTGGGCGGCGTCATCCTGCCGCAGATCGCGTTCGCGTTGCCGACGACGATCATCATCCTGGTGCCGTTCCTCAAGGCCATCCCCGATGAGATCCAGGAGGCCGCCTTCATCGACGGCTGCAGCCGGCTCGGCTTCTTCTGGCGGATGATCGTGCCGCTGGCCATGCCCGGCGTCATCACTGTGGGCATCCTGGCCTTCATCGCCAGCTGGAACAGCTACCTGCTGCCGCTGTTCATCCTGAACAACGACGCCGTGTTCACGCTGCCGCTCGGTGTGCAGTCCTTCGCATCGCAGTACTCGGTGGATACTGCGAAGGTTTTGGCCTTCACCTCGCTGTCCATGATTCCCGCACTGGTGTTCTTCGCCCTGTTCGAACGCCGCATCGTCGGCGGGCTGACCGGTGCGGTCAAGGGTTGATCGGCCGCTAGCCGTGCGCAGCCTGATTCGTCGACGTTGAAGAAGTAGAGAGAGATCGTTGTGACCTACCCAGAATTGCCCCAGGTATCCGGCCGCGTCAGTGACCTGCACGCCCGGATGACCCTCGAGGAGAAGCTCGCCCAACTTGTCGGCTACTGGGTCGACCAGGGCGGCGAGGTCGTCGCCCCTCTGGCCGGCGAGATGGCCACCTCCACGAAGTACGACGAGGCGACCGAGCACGGCCTCGGCCACCTCACCCGGGTCTACGGCACCCGGCCGGTCGACCCCGTGGAGCGAGCCGAGTGGCTGTGGGCCGAGCAGCGCCGGCTCACCCAGGAGACCAGGCTCGGCATCCCCGCAATCGTGCACGAGGAGTGCCTGACCGGCCTCGCCGCCTGGAAGGCCGCGACCTTCCCGACCCCGCTGGCCTGGGGCGCGGCGTTCAATCCGGCCCTGGTCGAGGAGATGGGCAGCCTGATCGGCGGGTCGATGAAACAGCTGGGCATCCACCAGGGCCTCGCCCCGGTGCTCGACGTGATCCGTGACCCGCGCTGGGGCCGGGTCGACGAGTGCATCGCCGAGGACCCTTACGTGGTCGGCACCATCGGTACCGCCTATGTCACCGGACTCCAGGCGGCCGGTGTGCACGCCACCCTCAAACACTTCGTGGGGTATTCGGCCACCCAGGCCGGCCGCAACCACGCCCCGGTGCACGCCGGGTCGCGGGAGATCAACGATGTGTTCCTGCCCCCGTTCGAGATGGCGGTTCTGGACGGCGGGGTGCGTTCGGTGATGAATTCCTACGCCGAAATCGACGGCGCGCCCGTCGGCGCCACCACGGAGTACCTCACCGAGATCCTCCGCGACCGGTGGGGCTTTGACGGTGTCGTCGTCTCCGACTACTTCTCGGTGGCGTTCCTGCAGCTGATGCACGCCGTGGCCGCAGACCGCGGCGAGGCCGCCGAGCTCGCCCTGACCGCCGGGATCGACGTGGAGCTGCCGACCGGGGATGCCTACCTGGCGCCCCTGGCCGAGCGGGTGCGGGCGGGGCTGACCGATGAGGCTCTCATCGACCGGGCCGTGCTGCGGGTGCTGGCGCAGAAGGAAGAGCTGGGCCTGCTCGACGAGACCTTCACCATGGCGCCGACCGAGATCGACCTGGACTCGCCCGAGCACCGGCGGGTCGCGCGCGCCCTGGCCGAGGAGTCGCTGATCCTGTTGACCAACGACGGGGTGCTGCCGCTGAACGGCGCCGCCGGCCGGGGCCCGCAGACGATCGCGGTGCTGGGTCCGAACGCCGACTCCACCGAGGCCCTGATGGGCTGCTACTCGTTCGTGAACCACGTGCTCGCCCACCATCCGGACGTGCCGGCCGACCTGGAGATGCCCACGGTGCTGGAGGCCCTGCGTGCGGAGTTCCCCGCCGCCGAGGTCGTGTTCGCGCCGGGCTGCGAGGTCGAGGGGGCCGACGCCTCCGCGATCGCTGCCGCCGTTCAGACCGCCCGCGCCGCCGATCTGGCCGTGGTGGTCGTGGGTGACCGGGCCGGACTGTTCGGCCGCGGCACCGTGGGTGAGGGCAACGATGTGGAGAGCCTGGAGCTGCCCGGCCTGCAACGAGACCTCGTCGAGGCCGTCGTGGCCTCGGGCACCCCCGTGGTGATGGTGCTCATGACGGGCCGACCCTACGCCGTGGCGTGGGCGATCGACGGGCCGAACGCGCCTGCGGCGGTGCTGCAGGCGTTCTTCCCCGGCGAAGAGGGCGGGGTGGCGATTGCCTCGGTGCTCTCCGGCGCGGTCTCGCCCACCGGGCACCTGCCCGTGTCGCTGCCCAGGTCTGCCGGCGCACAGCCGTACTCCTACCTGCACCCGATCCTGGGTGGTCCGTCGGACGTGACCAGCGTGGACAGCACTCCGGTGCTTCCGTTCGGGCACGGGCTGGCCTACACGACCTTCGAACGCACCGGCCTGGTCGCAGATGCCACGGTCGACGCCGGTGGCACGTTCTCGGCGAGTGTGCGCATCCGCAACACCGGTGAGCGCGCCGGCACCGACCTCGTGCAGTTCTACGCCCGGGATGTGTACGCCAGCGTCACCCGGCCGGTCGCCCAGCTGCTGGGCTACCACCGGGTTGCACTCGAGCCTGGCGAGGAGGCCGTGGTGCGCTTCGAGGTGCCGACGGCCAGGCTGGCGTTCACCGGACTACGGCACGAGCGCATCGTGGAGCCCGGCCTGATTCAGCTGTGGGTCGGGGCATCCTGCGCGCACCAGGAGACGACGGCGGAGGTTCGCATCACCGGCGCGGTGCACAGGGTGACCGTGGCCGACGGACGCTACGTGCAGAGCGAGGTCGACCGGTCGACTGAGCGCGCTCGCGGAACCGCGGCGGTGCCGGTCTAGCGAGGTAGGCGGGCAAGGCGCCGGTAGGCGGGTGGCGCGCCACCCGCCTACCGGCGTGTGACCCGCGGAGCTGGACGGCCGCGGAGCAGAGGAAGGGGCAGACCACCCCGATGACGGCCTACCCCATGCGGTGGTGCTTCTGGTGTGACCTCGGTCGGGCCCTGTCAACGGTGCCTCAGGGTCACACTTCGGGGAACACCCCCGTATGGGGGCATGGTACCCCGATCTTCCTGACTCCGTAAGGTGTGCGCCCCGGGTTTCTGCTGCGGGTTCGGCGCGACATTTGGCAGGATGTTCAGACACCTATCGCGGTGCCGGGCCGGAGAGCCCGGGCGCGGACGAGATCCGGATCAGGAGAGCCATGACGGCAGCCAGGATGTCAGCAACACAGACCCGATCGGGCCCCACCGCTGTGCTCGTGGGCGGCGTGAGCAACAGCCGCGGATCCCGACGGGCAGAGCACGTCGAGACGCTGACCCAGCTTGCCGAGACGGCCTGGGCCGTGGACGGCAACGCGGAGCGGGCCATCCGGTTCGCCCGGCAGGCGGCGCCGGCCCTGCCGCAGCCGGGCGGGAGCGGCACTCGCGCCCTGTTCGACGGCCTCGCCACCGTGGCTGCGGCCGACCTCACGGCTGCCCGGGTGCTCGAGGCGCACACCGATGCCCTCGCCATTCTGCGGCAGGTGCCCGGCGGCCTGTCTGAAGCACACCCCGCAGCCGAGGACTCGCGCAGCTGGGGGGTCTTCGCGGCGGAGGGCCCCGGCATGCGGGTGAGCGCCACCCGGGCCGGCGCAGGCTGGCAGCTGACCGGCCGGAAGCCCTGGTGCTCGCTGGCCGGATCGCTCAGCCACGCGCTCGTGACCGCGCACACCTCGCCGGAGGGGGAGCAGCCGGCCCGTCGGCGGCTCTTCGCCGTGGACCTGGCCGACGCCGGCGTCACGGTGCACGACGACACCTGGTTCGCGACCGGGCTCAGCCAGGTGCCCAGCGGTCCGGTGGACTTCAACGCCGTTGTCGCGACGCCCGTCGGCGACGACGGCTGGTACCTCAGCCGACCGGGTTTCAGCTGGGGCGGCATCCAGGTTGCGGCCTGCTGGTGGGGCGGCGCCGTCGGCGTGGCCCGGCAGCTGCGGCACGCCGCGCAGGAGCGGGAGCCCGACCAGATTCTGCGAGCCCACCTGGGCGCGGTGGACCTGGCCCTGGTGGGCGCCGGAGCGGCCCTGAACGATGCGGCGGCGGCGATCGACCGGGGCGAGGCGGTCGGCGAGGCCGGCGGTTTGCTCGCGGCCCGGGTGCGCGGCCTGGTGGCGCGCACCGTGGACGAGGTACTCGGCCGGGTCGGGCACGCGCTCGGGCCGGCGCCGCTCGCGCTCGACGCCAGGCACGCCCGCCGGGTGGCCGACCTCACCCTCTACGTGCGCCAACACCACGCCGAGCGCGACGACGCGGCTCTGGGCGGCCGGCTGCTCGCGGGGGAGGCCGGCTCGTGGTGAGCTTCACGCACCACACGGGTGGAACGAGCGAACGGCTCTGGCAGGAGGCCGAGTGGTCGGGCCGCTCCCGTCCGCTCCTGCTGGCCGAGTGCGCCCAGCTGATCGTGCTGGCCGCGCACCCCGACGACGAGTCGCTCGGCGCCGGGGGACTGATCGCGCTCGCGGGGCACCTCGGGTTGGGGATCACGGTGATCGTCGCCACGAACGGCGAGGCGTCGCATCCGCAGTCGCCCACCCTGACGACGGTGGATCTCGCCGCCGTGCGCCGGGTGGAAGTCGTAAGCGCGGTGCGGGCGCTGGCACCGGCGGCGATCGTGCGGCTGCTGGACCTGCCCGATGGCGACCTGTCCCAGCACCGCAACAGCCTGGAGGAAGCCGTGTTCGACGAGGTGCGGAGCGGCACCGCTGGGCCGGCCGCCGTGCCGTGGCTCGTGGCGCCGTGGCGGCTGGACGGGCACCCCGACCACGCGGCCGCCGGTGAGACGGCGGCGATCGTGGCGGCCCGCACGGGTGCCAGACTGCTGGAGTACCCGATCTGGGCCTGGCACTGGTCGACTCCCGACGACCCAGTGTGGCGGGCGGGAGACGGTAGCAGGGAGCTGTGGGGGATCGACCTGGACGTGGCGGCGCGCGAGCGTAAGAACACCGCCATGGCCGCGCACACCAGTCAGGTGCAGCCGTTGTCGGACCGCGCCGGCGACGAAGCGATCGTGCAACCGGGTTTCGCCGCGCACTTCGAACGGGCCCACGAGCTCTTCCTCGGCGACGCCCACACCGCGGGCGGGCCGGCTCCTGCGGAGCCTTCCGCGCCGGCCAGCGCGACACCGGGAGTGAGCCTGTCCGCGGGGTTCTTCGATGAGTTCTACGCCGGTTCGCGGGATCCCTGGGGCTTCGAGACCCGGTGGTACGAGGCCCGCAAACGAGCCCTCACCCTGGCCGCGCTGCCCCTGCGGCGGTACGGCGCCACCCTCGAGTTGGGTTGCTCGATCGGCGTGCTCAGCCGGGACCTGGCCGACCGCACCGACACCCTGCTCGCGACCGACATCAACGAGCAGGCGCTCGCCGTGGCCCGCGACCGGCTGGCCGGCCTGCCCGGGGTCACGGTGGAGCGGCGCACCCTGCCGGCCGAATGGCCGGCAGGCACCTACGATCTGGTGGTGCTGTCGGAGATCGGCTACTACTGCTCGCCGGCCGATCTGACCGTGCTGCTCGAGCGGTGCCGGCAGAGCCTGGCCCCCGGCGGTTCCCTGGTGGCGTGCCACTGGCGGCACCCGGTGGGCGAATACCCGCTCGGCGGTGACGAGGTGCACGCTGCGCTCGCCGCACTACCCGGACTCGACCGCACGGTGCGGCACCTGGAACACGATTTCGTGCTGGAGGTCTACGAGCCGGCCCCGGCCCGATCCGTGGCGCAACGGGAAGGACTGGTGCCGTGACCCCTCGCATCGACCGGCTCATCGTGGTGGTGCCGGCCCTCAACGAGGAGAGCCGGCTGCCGCGGTGCCTGGCCGCCCTCGCCGACGCGGTGCAGGCGGTGCAGGAGGAGTTCGGTGCCGACGCCCCGGCCATCTCGGTCGTCGTGGTGCTCGACCGCTGCACCGACGGTTCGGCCGATGTCGTGGCGCTGTGGCCGCAGTTCAAGGCGCTGGAATGCTCGGCAGGTTCGGTCGGCTCCGCCCGCCGGCTTGGCGTGGCCGGGCTACTCTCCGGCGACGCCGCCGAGCACACCTGGGTGGCCACGACGGATGCCGATTCCGCGGTTCCTCGGCGCTGGCTGGCCGTGCAACTGGCCCTGGCCGCGGCCGGCACCGAACTGGTGCTCGGCACCGTGCTGCCCGACGACGAGTTGCCGGCACTGGAGCGGGCCCGCTGGCACGACGCACACACCCTGGCCGACGGGCATCCGCACGTGCACGGTGCCAACCTGGGCGTGCGCGCCGACCGCTACCTGCAGGCCAACGGATTCAGCGACGTCGATTCCGACGAGGATGTGCTGTTGGTGGCGGCACTTCGGAGCCTCGGCGCCCGCGAGTGCCGCACCGCGCTCATCCCGGTGCTCACCTCCGGGCGGCTGGCCGGCCGGGTGCCGAATGGGTTCGGCGGGTACCTCGCCGAACAGGTCGCCGCGACACGCTGACAAAGTCTCAAAAATTGCGTGCGATCAGGGGCGCGACGGGTCTACTATCTCGAACACGAGGACAACCTCGGCTCTAGGAAAGGTCTGAAAGATGAATCTGCTCGTCATAATCATTGCGGTCGTGGCCGTTGTCCTGCTCATCACGGGCGGGTTAGTCGAGTCGCTCCAGTTCCTGCTGTGGGTCGGTGTGGTCCTCGCAGTGATCGCCGTAATCGTTTTCCTGCTCCGGATGATCTCGGGCCGCAAGGTCTGAGTCGTCTCCGACACAACGACGGGCCGCGTGGCAAACCACGCGGCCCGTCTTGTGCGGTTCTACGGCGTCTCGACGACGGTGAGCTCTGGACGCTTGGGCGGGCGACCGTCGCCGGACGACCGGCCGGTGAGCCGGCGACCGATCCACGGCAGCACGTAGGCGGCGTAGTACGCGGCGGTGTCCTGGATGCGCTCCCGCGGCGGTGCCTCGCCGGCCACGCCCTGCGCCCAGCTGGCCGGGATCGGCACGTCGAGGGCGTTGAGAACATTGGTCGCGACCCGGGTGTGCCCGCAGGCGTTCAGGTGCAGCTTGTCGGCCGACCAGAACCGGCTGTTCGTGAGCTCGGTGTCGATCCAGTTGTCGACCAGGGTGACCCCGGGCTTGCCGAAGGTCTCGCGGGCGGCCTCGGCGAGCCTGTCGCCGCGTTTTTGCATCAGGGAGCCCAGCGGCAGGTGCCTGGACGGGTTGCCGCCGCTGAGCACGACGACGTGGATGCCGTCGGCCACCGCCTTGTCGACAACCCTGTCGAGCAGGTCCACGACGTAGGAGATCTCCACCCGCGGGCGCATCATGTCGTTGCCGCCGCCGCAGACCGTGAGGAGGTCGGGCTTGAGGCTCAGGGCCGGCTCCAGCTGGTCGTTCACGATCGGGCCGAGCAGCTTGCCGCGGATGGCGAGGTTGGCGTACGACACCGGCTCGGGGCTGGCCGCCGCCAACCCGATCGCGACGAGGTCGGCCCAGCCGCGCACCTGGCCGTCGGGCATGTCGTCGCCGACGCCCTCCGTGAAGCTGTCACCGATCGCCACGTAGCGCCGGTAGGGCTGCTGGCTATGGTGCGGAGCTGGGATGGCGTTCGTGGCTACTCCTTGGGGATGTTGAGCCGGGTCGCGATGGCGTCCCTGGCCTGCTGGGCTGCGCGGCGCACATCCTTGTCGGGGTCGCGCAGGCGCACCACGATGGTCGGGATGTCCTGTTCGCGGCCCTGCTGGGCGAGGGCGTTGAGGGCGGCTACCCGCACGCGGGGCACCTCGTCGGTGGTGGCCTTCACGAGCTTGGGGGCCACATCGAGCTTGCGGAGCATGACGACCTTCGCGCACATCTCGCGGATGCGCCAGGCCTCGTTGTTGAGGCCGACCACCACGTAGGGCGCCGCGGAGTCGTTCCACACGTGCAGCAGGGCGCGCGCGCCCCACAGCTCGGGCCAGTACAGCGCGGGGGCTCCTTCGAGGATGCCGAGCGCGTGCCGGCCGCCGACGTAGAGCAGGAAGTCTTTGCCGGCGTTCTTGCCGCGCATCAGGGCGACGGAGTGGTCGACCACGGTGGATTCGCCGTAGTGCTCGACGGCCTTGGCGAGGCGTTCCGCCGTGGGCAGGTCGATCGGAAGATCGGGGTGGGGGGTCAGTTTGTTATGCATAACGAGTCAACGTTATCCCTCGAACAGGGTCGGTGTGGCCTCAGGCTGCCGTCTGACACATTTCGTCACAGTGATTTGGCCGGCGGCGTTGCGGTTGACACACTCGAAGGCCAGCGGTATTAGGCCGCGCGAACCCTCAGGACCATCGTGATCTCCGTACAGCACGTCTCCAAGACTTTCCGCTCCGGCGGCACCGTCACCGCTGCCCTGCAGGACGTCTGCCTCGAGGTGGCCGAGGGTGAGATCTTCGGTGTGATCGGCCAGAGCGGCGCAGGCAAAAGCACCCTCATCCGCGCGGTCAACCTGCTCGAACGGCCGGACTCCGGCACCGTGACCGTGGACGGTGACGAGCTCACCGCGCTGTCACCCGCCGACCTGCGTCGCGCCCGCCGCAAGATCGGCATGGTCTTCCAGCACTTCAACCTGCTTGCCGGCCGCACCGTGCGCGGCAATGTGGAGCTGGGCCTGGAGATCATCGGCGTGGACGGCGACGCCCGCCGCCGCCGCGCCCTGGAGATCCTCGACCTGGTCGGCCTGGCCGACAAGGCCGGCGCCTACCCCGCCGAACTCTCCGGCGGCCAGAAGCAGCGCGTGGGCATCGCCAGGGCGCTCGCCGGCAGCCCCAAGGTGTTGCTCTCCGACGAGGCCACCAGCGCCCTCGACCCCGAAACCACCCGGTCGATCCTCGACCTGGTCAAGAAGATCAACACCGACCTGGGCCTGACAGTGCTGCTGATCACGCACGAGATGGATGTGGTCAAGCGCATCTGCGACTCCGCCGCGCTGATCGAGGGCGGCCGGATCATCGAGCAGGGCCGCATCGTCTCGCTGATCTCCACCGCGGGGTCCCGCCTCGCGCACGAACTCTTCCCGCTCGGCGCCGTGCCGAGCCTGCCTGGCGACACCGTAATCGACATCACCTTCAGCGGCGGCTCGGCCGACCGGCCCGTGATCGCGCAGCTGGCCCGCACCTACGGCCTGGACGTGTCGATCCTCGGCGCGGCCATCGAAACCATCGGCGGCAACCAGGCCGGCCGCACCCGCCTGGCGCTGCCGGGAAGCGCGGCGGGCAATGCCGCGCCGATCGAGGACCTCCGCAGCCAGGGCATGCTCGTCGAAATCGTGGGGGAGTAACCGTGATCGATCCATCCGCACCCGACTTCTGGTCCGGCCTGTTCCAGGTGCTGCTCGTCGGCACCGGCCAGACCCTCTATATGGTGGGCGTCTCGCTGCTCATCACCATCATCGTTGGCCTGCCGCTGGGTATCGTGCTCGTCGGCACCGAAACCGGCGGCCTGTTCGAGAGCCCGTTCGGCTCCCGCCGCCTCGGCCGGGTGGTCAACCGGGTGCTCGAGTTCATCGTGAACCTCGGCCGCAGCGTGCCGTTCATCATCCTGATGGTGGCCCTGATCCCGTTCACCCGGCTTGTGGTGGGCACCTTCATCGGCCCCACCGCCGCGATCGTGCCGCTGGCCGTCGTGGCGATCCCGTTCTTCGCCCGGATGGTGGAGATCGCGATCAAGGAGGTCGACACCGGCCTGATCGAGGCCGCGGAGTCGCTCGGGGCCACGCGCTGGCAAATCGTGTCGAAGGTGCTCGTGCCCGAGGCGCTCTCGCCGATGATCCTGGGCCTGTCGACCACGGTGACGTCGATCATCAACTTCTCGGCGATGGTCGGCACCGTCGCCGGCGGCGGCCTGGGCGACGTGGCGGTTCGCTACGGCTACCAGCGCTACAGCACCATCCACATGGTCGCCGTGATCATCGTGATCTTCGTGATCGTGATGGTGCTGCAGGGCCTGGCGACGATGCTGGCCAGGCGGTTCGCGCACAAGTCCCGGCCCGCTCGCGCCGAGCCGACCTCGACCGCATTGCGCGCCAGCGTGATGACCGGCGCCGGCTGATCCGGCACCCAGCCCCAGAACCCCACCCGACCGCGTCGAAGTCAGCATGACGGCGTGGCCACCACCCCACCACCCCACGAGAAGAGTCCTCCCATGCAGTTCACCACCCGCCGCACGCGCCTTGCTGGTGCCGCCGTTGCCATCTCCGCCCTGTTCGCCCTCACCGCCTGCGCGGGAACGGCCGACGAGCCCGCCGCCACCACCGGCGCCGCAGGCGACGACCTTGGCACTGTGACCGTGGGCGCCCTGGCCACCCCGGCCGGTGACATCCTCAAGTTCGTGCAGGACAACCTTGCCGCCGACGCGGGCCTGGACATCAAGTTCCAGGAGTTCACCGACTACAACACGCCCAATGTGGCGCTGTCAGACGGGTCGATCGACGCGAACCTGTTCCAGAACGCCACGTTCCTCGAGACCTACAACACGCAGGCCGGCGGCAACCTGGTGAGCGTCGGCGAGATCTACCTGCCCAGCGCCGCGTTCTACAGCAACACCGTGAAGTCCCTCGACGACCTCAAGGACGGCGCCAGCATCGCCATCCCGAACGACCCGACCAACGAGGGCCGTGCGCTGAAGATCCTCGCTGCCGAGGGCCTGATCGAGACGACGGACGAGCCCACCTCGATCGCCGACATCACGGAGAACCCCAACAAGTACGAGTTCCAGGAGATCGAGAACGCCACCCTGCCGCAGGCCGTGCAGGACGTCGACGTCGCCTTCGTCACCATCTCGTTCGCGCTGCCGGCCGGTCTCACCGCCGACCAGGCCATCCTGATCGAGGGCAAGGACAGCCCGTACGCCAACGTGCTCGCCACCACGCCCGAGCTCGAGAACGACCCGCGCATCGTCAAGCTCAAGGAGCTGCTGCTCTCCGACGAGACGCAGGCCTACATGGAGGAGACCTGGGGCGGACTGGTCATCCCGTCCGTCTGAGGCTTCCCACCAGCCCCGTCCCTGCCGGCCCTGGCTGCCGTCAGTGGCGGGGCTTGGTCGTGACCGCGTCGAGATCGAGCTCGAAGGCCGTGGCGTTCTCGTACGGGCCGTAGCTGCCGATCTCGGCGAAACCCAGCCGGCGGTACATGGCCAGCGCCTCGGGCTGGGCGTGCCCGGTTTCCAGGCGCACCGTCTGGTAGCCGAGCTGACGGGCCAGGCCGGCCAGCTCCCGCAGCATCCGGCTGGCGTAGCCCTGCCGGCGGTAGTCGGGGTTGGTCCACATGCGCTTGATCTCGACGACGGTGTCGTCGATGCGACGGATGCCGCCGCCGGCGACGGTGGTGCCGTCATCGATGAGTACCACGAACGCCCCGGTCGGCGACTCGAACTCGCGGGCCTCGACATCCAGAACCGATTCGCCCGCGCCGTGGCCGTAGCGGGCGTCGTATTCCTGGCGCAGGCCGGTGAGCAAGGGGGCAACCTCAGGGGCGGTCAGTGCGACCTGTACGTAATCCACTGGACTAACTCTGCCTTAACCTCACCTTTTGGACAATTCTGCGGGTGGTGCGGCCCGAGCCGGCACCGGCGGGCCAGCGCCCGCTTGCGTGGCGCAAGTACACTCGGTACGTGTCCGTGAATCCAGCAATCCAGGGCCGGGTCTTTCCCGCCGTGCCGCCGTATCTCGTCGGCCGGGAGAAGGTGCGCGAGTTCGCGCGTGCCGTCTTCGCGACCAACCCGATCAACTTCGACCCTGAAGCGGCCCGTGCCGCGGGCTATGCGGATGTCGTCGCACCGCCGACGTTCGCCGTCGTCGTGCAGGAGGCCACCCTGGCCCAGCTGCTCGCCGAACCCGATGCGGGTATCGACTTCACCCGGGTGGTGCACGGCGACCAGCGCTTCAGCTTCAGCCGCCCGATCGTGGCCGGCGACGAGCTCACCGCCACGCTCACCGTCGCCAGCGTGAAGAGCCTCGGCGGGCACTCCATGGTCACCGCGGAGTCCACGATCGTCGACGCGACCGGCGCCCACGTGGTCACGGCCACCTCCACCCTCGTCGTCAGGGGAGACGAATGACCTCCACAGCTCCAGCTCTTGACTCCCTCACCGTCGGCGACATCGTCGCGGAGAGCAGCTTCCCGCTCACCAGGGACTCCCTCGTGCGCTACGCGGGCGCCTCCGGCGACTTCAACCCGATCCACTACCGCGACGACGTCGCCCACTCGGTGGGGCTGCCCGGCGTGCTCGCGCACGGCATGCTCACCATGGGCCTGGCCATCCAACCCGTCGTGGACTGGGCGACAGACCCGGCCAGGGTGCTCGACTACCAGGTGCGGTTCACCCGGCCGGTGTCGGTGGACCCCGACCTGGGCGCCGTCGTCACCGTGGTCGCCAAGGTGGGCGCGCTCGACGCGGATGCCGGCGTGGCCCGGATCGACCTCACCGTGACCTTCAACTCCGTCACCGTTCTCGGCAAGGCGCAGGCGCGCGTCTCGCTGGTCTAGGCCGTTGATGACCGAGCCCGTGCCCGCCGCTGTCGGCGCCCCCGTGACCCTGGCCGAGCTGACGACCCTCCGGGTCGGCGGCCCCCCGGCACACCTGGTGGCGCCCGAGGACGAGGCCGGCCTGATCCGGGCAGCCCTCGACGCCTGGGGCTCCGACGAACCGTGGATGCTGCTGGGCGGCGGCTCGAACACCGTCGCCGCCGATGATGGCTTCGACGGCACCGTGATCAGGGTGTGCACGCGCGGGGTGGAGGTGCTCACCCCGCCGCACGCGGCCGCCGAGGCTGTCGGCGACGGGTCGCCCCTCGTGAGCGAACCCGTGACGGTGCCAGGTACCGACGCGGATGTCGACGGACGGCCGGTGCGCATCCGCGTGCAGGCCGGCGAACCGTGGGACGACCTGGTCGCGTTCACCGTGGCCAACGGCTGGGCCGGCATCGAAGCGCTCTCCGGCATCCCGGGCACCAGCGGTGCCGCTCCGGTGCAGAACATCGGCGCCTACGGCCAGGAACTGGCCAGCAGCCTGGCCGCCATCGATTTTCTGGACTTCGAGTCCGGCGAGGTCGAGCACCTCAGCGCCGCCGAGCTCGGCCTCGGCTACCGCACCTCGGTGCTCAAGCAGGGCCGCCGCGGCGTGGTGCTCGCCATCGAACTCGACCTGCGCGACATGTCACCGCAGGCCGCCGTGCTCGGTGATGCCCTGAGCCGGCCGGTGACGTACCCGCAGCTGGCCCAGGCCCTCGGCGTGCAGCTGGGCGACCGGGTGCCGTTGGTGGACCTGCGCCAGAGCGTGCTCGGCCTGCGGGCGAGCAAGGGCATGGTGCTCGACGACGCCGACCCCGACACGTACGGCGCCGGGTCGTTCTTCACCAACCCGATCGTCACCGAGAGCTTCGCCCGCTCCCTGCCCGACAACGCGCCGCGCTGGAAGCAGGCCGAGATCGAGCTACCCGACCGGGTGATCCCGCTCGACGAGTACGCCGGGGTGGGGCCGGTTCCCGGCACCGAGGTGCTGCGCACCGTGAAGCTCAGCGCCGCCTGGCTGATCGAGAACTCGGGCATCCGCCGCGGGTTCAGACTGCCCGGATCGTCCGCCGCGATCTCCAGCAAGCACACCCTGGCGATCACCAACACCGGCGGGGCGACGGCGGATGAGATCGGCCAGCTGGCCCGCTTCGTGCAGCAGCGCGTGCAGGCCGACTTCGGCGTCATCCTGCAGCCCGAACCGGTGTTCGTGGGCTTCTCGCTGTTCTCCTGACCTGCGCTCCGTGCGAGTTGCGGCAAATGTCCCCATGGCAATAGCTCAAGGGGGACTTTGCCGCGAGACGATGCAGTGCACGGCAGCGAGTTGCGGCAGATGCACCCTTGGTGGGCGCTGAAGGGGGACTGTGCAACTTCTCGCCAGGCAGCCAGGCAGCCAGGTAGCCAGGCAGCCAGCCAGCCGGCCGGCCGGCACGGCCGTGAGCGTGCCGGTCCGGTCAGAGCAGGCGCAGCTCCATCGCCAGGGTGACCGCCCGGGTGCGGTCGCTCACGCCGAGCTTCTCGAACACGTGCAGCAGGTGCGTCTTCACAGTGGCCTCGCCGATGTACAGCGACCTGGCGATCTGCGGGTTGCTCTCGCCGGCGGCCACCAGGCGCAGCACCTCGAGTTCGCGAGCCGACAGCCGGGGCGTCGGCGTCGCATCCGCCCGCACCCTCTGCACCAGCCTGGCGGCGATCACCGGGGCCAGCACGGTCTGGCCGCCGTATACCGACCGCACCCCCTCGATGATCTCGGCTTGCGGGGCGGCCTTGAGCAGGTAACCGCTGGCGCCGGCGGCGATGGCGCCGAGAATCTGGTCGTCGGACTCGTAGGTGGTGAGGATCAGCACGCGGGTGGCCGGGTTCTGCGCCAGGATGGCGGCGGTCGCGGCGGCGCCGTCCAGGTGCGGCATCCGCAGGTCCATCAGCACCAGGTCGGGGCAGAGCTCCTCGGCCAGGCGCACCGCCGCGGCGCCGTCGGCGGCCTCGCCGACCACCTCGATGTCGTCGGCGGCGCCGAGCAGCCCCACGATGCCGCCGCGAACGATCGGATGGTCATCGGCGACCAGCACCCGGATCATCCGTGCCCGCCGGCCTGAACGGCGGGCACGAGTGCAGGCTCCGGCAGTGGCAGTGGCAGTGGCAGTGGCAGTGGCAGCGGCAGCGGCAGCGGCAGCGTCACTCGCAACACGGTGCCGGTGCCGCCGCCGACCGCGTTCGTCACGTCGAGCCGGCCGCCGACCAGGCTCACCCTGTCGCGCATGCCAGCCAGCCCGAAGCCGTTCTCGGAGTCCGGGCTGTACCCACCCAGGCCCTGGCCGTCGTCGCTGAGGGTGAGGGTGACCTCCGCCCGGCTGCGTTCGATGGCGAGCCGAGCGGCGCCGGCCCGGGAGTGTTTGCGCACATTGGCCAGGCCCTCCTGGCCGCAGCGCAGCAGCACCACCTCGAGGGCCCGGTCCAGGGGTGCGCCGTCGAGCCCACTGAGGTCGACGGTCACCTGGATGCCGGTTTCCCGGCCGAACCGGTCGGCCAGTCGCGCCACGGTGTGCGCGAGGTCGGCGTCGCCCACCCGCACCGGCGACATCGACGCCACGAGCGCGCGCGCCTCGGTGAGGGCGTCGCGCCCGGTCGACTCGATCAGGTCGAGGTTGTCCGCCACGGCCGTGGTGTCACCGGGCAGCGCGGCAAGCTCGGAGCGGGTGCGCTGCGTGAGCATGACCAGGCTGGTCAGGCTCTGCGCGATGGTGTCGTGGATCTCGCGGGCCAGGCGTTCCCGCTCGCCGGCGCTGCCGGCATCCCGGTGCAACACCGCCAACTCGTCCTGGGCCAGGGTCAGCTCCTGCACCAGCTTGCGCTGGTAGGCGCCGGCATCGGCGATGCGGCTGATCCAGGTGCCCATCGCCAGCGCGAAGACGAACGAGATTCCCTCGATGGCCGCGGCTTGAACGGCCGCGCCCTGGGTGCTCCCCATGCCGACCCACATGCCGAGCCCGGCCGACATCGACAGCAGGGCGCTCCAGATGACGGCGCCGAAGAACGACGTGGACAGAGCCCAGAGAATCGGAAAGGCCAGCGTCTGCGCGGTGGCCAGGCTGGGGTCGAACGCTGTGGCCGCGCCGCACGACACGACGAGGGTGATCTGGAAGAGCCGGGCCGAAGCGGGGAAGGCCGCGTAGTCGAATCCCGAGTCCCCGGCGCTCGCCGACGGGTTCGAAGAACGCAACATGCGTCGGCCCCAGCCCAGATAGGCCAGGCCGATCACCGCGAGCGACAAGAGCCCGCCGGCGCGTTCCCCCACGCTCACCCAGGAGTGGTCGATGGTGATCACGGCCAGTACGGTGAGGGAGCCGGCCACGATCAGGTCCCACCACCGCCTGGCATTCATGCGCTAAGCATCCCATGCCCGGTGAGCATCAGGTGTCCTTGCGGATCCAGCGGAAGGTGAGCCGGCTGCCCACGAGCCCCACCACCAACCAGATCAGCAGCGCGAGCGCCACCAGGCCCAGCTCCCAGGCGCCGTTCTGCTCCTGGCTGGCGAAGCTGTCCGGCAGGAAAACCGCCCGCATGCCCTGCGCCATCCACTTGAGCGGAAACAGGCCGGCGACGTTCTGCATCCACTCCGGCAGTGCGTTGAACTGCAGGTAGACGCCGGAGATGAACTGCAGCACCAGCACGATCGGGATGACGACGGCAGAGGCGCTGCGGCCCGACCGCGGCACGGCAGAGAGGGCGATGCCCAGGAACGCGCAGGTGATCACGCCGAGCAGGAACACCCAGACGAAGGTGAGCCACTTCTCCGGGTCGGTGGGCAGGGCGATGTCGAAGGCGAACTTGGCCACGATCAGCAGCAGCACAGCTTGCAGGATGCCCGTGACGAGCACCTGGCCGATCTTGCCGATGAAGTAGCTCAGCGGCGACAGCGGGGTGCCGCCGAGCCGTTTGAGGGTGCCGTCGCCCTTCTCGCCGGCGATGTCGATCGCGAGGTTCTGCAGGCCGGAGAGCAGCATGCCCGCGGCGAGCATGCCGGGCAGGTAGTACGCGCCCACGCTGATGCCGCCGGAGCCGTCGGGGTTGGTGCCGATGTTGCCCTGCGCGCTGAACGCGGCCGTGAAGATGCCCAGCATGATGAACGGGAACAGGAACGTGAAGAACACGGTGTCGGTGGAGCGGAAGTACAGCTTGATCTCGAAGCCGATTCGGGCCAGGCCCAGGCTGAACAGCCCGTGCCGGGCGGTGCGCGGACGGGTCGGCCGGTCGGTCAGGGTCGCGCTCATGCGAGCACCTCCGTGCTGTGGGTGTCGGCGGTGCTGCCGGCCGCGTGGCCGCGGACCAGGCCCAGGTAGATGTCTTCCAGACTCGGGCGGATGACCTGCAGTTCCGTGGGTTCGCCACCGAGGTCCCTGGCCAGTTGGGCCACGAGACGGGCGGGGGCGTCGGTGCGGGCCTCGCGCTGCACCCCGCCGGCATCCCGCCAACGCACCATCGGGATACGCGCGGACGGGCCGCCGAGTTCGCCGATGGCGCCGATGTCGATGAGTTTGCCGCCCACGATGATGCCGGCGCGGTCGCTGAGCTCTGCCGCCTCGTCGAGGTTGTGGGTGGTCAGGAGGATCGTGGTGCCCTCGGTTTTGAGGGTGCGGATGAGGTCCCAGAACTGGTGTCGCGCCTCGGGGTCGAAGCCCGTGGTCGGCTCGTCGAGGAAGAGCAGTTCGGGCCGGCCGATGATGCCCAGCGCGACATCCACCCGGCGTTGCTGCCCGCCGGAGAGTTTGTGGATGCGGGTCTTCGCCTTCTCCTCGAGCCCGACGGCGGCCAGCACCTCGTCCACCGACCGCGGATCGGGGTACAGGCCGGCGAAGTGCCGCAGCTGCTCGAGCACCGTGGCGTTGCCGCTCTCGCCGCTGGACTGCAGGACGATGCCGATGCGGGCCTTCCAGTCCAGGCCGGCGTGCTGGGGGTCGACGCCCAGCACCGTCACATCGCCCTCGGACCGGTCGCGGTAGCCCTCGAGGATCTCAATGGTGCTGCTCTTGCCGGCCCCGTTCGGGCCGAGCAACGCGAAGGTCTCGCCGGGGCGGATGTCGAAGCTGATGTCGGTGACGGCGTCGAACGCGCCATACGACTTGCTCAGCCGCGACACGCGCACGGCCGGAGGTGTAGTGGTCATGTACCCACAATCGACCCAGAGCCGCCCCTGGGCAACACCCGTCCCACCGACCTCCGCATCCACCGGGCGGTGGATGGCAAAGGCCGGTAGGGTTCGGGAAACAACCCGGGGGAGAAGCACCGATGGACGAGATCACGGCAACCACACCACGCGGCGCACTCCGGCCGTGGATGCTCCTGCCCGTCGCCGGATTCGCCGCCCTGGTCATCGCGGGTTCCGTCGTCAGCGGATTCGCGGTGGGCAACGGTGTGGTCGACCAGGTGAACGCCGGCCGCGCCGGCTCACCCGCAGTTGCGGCGCCCACGGCATCCGCCACCGAACTTGCAGCGCCGACGGAGCTTGCGGCCGGCGCCCTGATCACGCTCGACGAACAGGCCGATATCGGGTCCACGTTCCCCATTTGGGGCTACCCGATGCAGTCAGGCTGGGAGATCACCATCTTCGATCAGGACGGTATCAATCAGTCCGAGAACACCGAACTCGGTTGCCTGTTCACCTCGTCGCAGAACAAGCAGGCCGCGTACGACCTCGACGCGACGAACGACCTCAGTGACACCCTCGCCACCGTCGACACGCTCGAGCAAGACCTGCTGGCCGCCGGGAACGACGCCGCGCTGATCGGCGAACTCGGCAGCACCGACTTCGGCATCAACCTGCCGGGCGCCGACGAGCGCCTCGAATTCCTCACCAGCCGAGTCGACTACACGAATCCGGAGTTGGGGGTGAGCTACACGAACGAGATCGCGGCCAGGGCCATGCCGCTGGCCGAGTCGTTCATGTACGTCGTGGTGAGTTGCCCGACCGCGCTGGTCGAGGCCGGCGGCAGCCCATTCGAGGAGCTGCGGGCCGGCCTCGCGGTCATCGTCGAGACGGCGCCCTGAGCTAGGAGAACAGCTTCTGCAGGCGGCGGACGCCCTCCAGGAGCGCGTCGTCGCTGAGGGCGTAGGACAGGCGCAGGAAGCCGCTCGGGCCGAAGGCCTCACCGGGCACCGCGGCCACCTCGGCCTGGTCGAGGATGAGGTCGGCCAGCTCGAGCGATGAGGTGGGGGTGACCCCGCCCCAGCTGCGGCCGAGCAACCCGGTCACGTCGGGGTAGACGTAGAACGCGCCCTGGGGGGTGGGGGTGTGGATGCCGGGGATCTTGTTGAGCTCGGCGACGATGAGCTTGCGGCGCCGGTCGAACGCGACCCGCATGGCCTCGGCGTCGTCCTGCGGGCCGTTCAGCGCCGCGATGCCCGCACGCTGCGAGATGTTCGACACGTTCGACGTGAGGTGGGACTGCAGGTTCGCAGCCGCGGTGATCGCATCCTGCGGCCCGACCATCCAGCCCAACCGCCAGCCGGTCATGGCGTAGGTCTTGGCGACGCCGTTGACCAGGATGGTGCGGTCGGCCAGGGCGGGGACGGCCTCGACGATGGACACCGCGCGAACCCCGTCGTAGGTGAGGTTCTGGTAGATCTCATCGCTGATCACCCAGAGGCCGTGCTCCTCGGCCCATTCGCCGATCGCGCGGGTCTCGGCCTCGGAGTAGACGGCGCCGGTGGGGTTGGAGGGGGAGACGAACAGCAGCACCTTGGTCTTGTCGGTGCGGGCGGCCTCGAGCTGCTCCACCGTGACGAGGTAGCCCTGGTCACTGCCGGCGAAAACGTCGACGGGCACACCGCCGGCCAGGCGGATCGCCTCGGGGTAGGTCGTCCAGTACGGCGTCGGCAGGAGCACCTCGTCGCCCTGGTCGAGCAGGGTGGCGAAGGCCTGGTAGACGGCCTGCTTGCCGCCGTTGGTCACGAGTACCCGGGAGGGCGGCACGGCCAGGCCGCTGTCGCGCAGCGTCTTCGCGGCGATCGCCTCGCGCAGCTCCGGCAGACCGGCCGCCGGCGTGTAGCGGTGGTTGCGGGGGTCGGTGACGGCGGTAAGCGCCGCCTCGACGATGTGCGCCGGGGTCGGGAAATCGGGCTCGCCCGCGGCGAAGCTGATCACCGGCCGGCCGGCCGCCTGCAGGGCTTTCGCCTTGCCGTCGACCTTGAGCGTCGCGGACTCCGCAATGGAGCCGATTCTGGTGGAAATCCGTTTGATGTCGTGTGCCACGCTTCGAGCATACGGGGCGGTTGTGCTGCGGCACAGTGCCGCCGCACGGCCCCTGGAGTGCGGCTGGCTTTACAGGGCACCCGCCGTGACCTAGACTTGATCCGGTAGTTGAAATCTGCCAAGCTTTTTTGCGCCTATTTTGGTAACAACGGGTGTGAGTGAGCGAGACGGTTTCGCTTCATAGGGTGGTGGCTCAATTGGTAGAGCAGCGGTCTCCAAAACCGCAGGTTGCAGGTTCGAGTCCTGTCCGCCCTGCAAGTCGGTGGTCTTTCTGCCGGCCCACGAAAGGTGTAACAGGTGGCCCGAAAAGTTATCGACGAACCCAGCGAGGAAATCGTCGCCAACGCCAGAGTGGCCCGCGAAACCAAACGCGGTCCGTTTGCTCGAGTGTCCCTGTTTATCAAGCAGGTCCTGGCCGAACTTCGCAAGGTCGTCACTCCGACCCGCAAGGAACTGCTCAGCTACACCGGAGTGGTTCTGATTTTCGTCGTCATCATGATGGCGCTGGTATCGGCACTCGACTGGGTGTTCGCACTCGTCGTCACGTACGTATTCGGCACTCCCAGTTGACCCGTGCCGCATTAGCGGCACCGAGACTGATCATGAAAAAACGTGGATCGGTGAGCGAGCACCACAGCAGTGATCAGAACACTGCAGCCTCACGCCCACGCAATAGAAGAAGGATTGATATTTAGTGACTGAGACCAATCGCGACGACGTCGACTGGGCCACCGCCGCCGAGCAGTCCTCCAACGACGATGAGGCGCAGGAGGGCAACACCCTCGCCGCCGACGAAACGTCGGTAGAAGCCGCCGAGCAGGTCGCCCTGCACGTGGAAGACGAGAACGCCGACATCGAAGACGATCTCGACGCCGCGCTTGACGCCCTCGCCGAGTCCACCGACCCCGAGGCCGACGCCATCGTCGAAGACGCCCTCGACATCGACTCCGCCGACGAGGCCGAGGCCGCCGTCGAAGCCGTTGAAGACGAGGAAGAGGTCGACGGCGACGCCGACGCATCCGACGCCGAGGCCGACGCCGAGGCCGAAGAGGAAGACCCGTACGAAGCCTTCCGCAAGGAACTGCGCTTCCAGCCCGGCAAGTGGTTCGTCATCCACTCCTACGCCGGATTCGAACGCCGCGTGAAGTCGAACATCGAGAACCGCAAGCAGTCGATGGCCATGGAAGATTTCATCTACCAGGTCGAGGTTCCGATGGAAGACGTCGTCGAGATCAAGAACGGCCAGCGCAAGATGGTCACCCGAGTGCGCATCCCCGGCTACGTGCTGGTGCGCATGGACCTCAACGAAGACAGCTGGTCTGTCGTGCGCCACACCCCCGGGGTCACCGGCTTCGTGGGCAACGCGCACAACCCCACCCCGCTGCGTTTCGAAGAAGCCTTCGGCATGCTCAAGGGCCTCGTTGAGATCAAGGATGTTCCGGTCACCAAGTCCGGCGCTCCCGGCAAGGCCGCCCAGCGTGTTCTGCCCGCCGAGATCGACTACGAAATCGGCGAGACCATCACGATCAAGGAAGGCTCGTTCGCGGGCCTGCCCGGTTCGATCAGCGAGATCAAGCCCGAGAGCGGCAAGCTCATCGTGCTCGTGTCGCTCTTCGAGCGTGAGACCCCGGTCGAGCTCAGCTTCGACCAGGTCACCAAGCTTTAGGTTCTGCAGACTTTTCGCAGGACTTTGAACCACCGGGGCCCATCCGGGCCACCGGGAGAGCGACCTTCGCGGCCGCTCGAACATCAATAACGAAGGAAGAACAATGGCACCGAAGAAGAAGGTTACTGGTCTGATCAAGCTTCAGATCAAGGCCGGCGCCGCCAACCCCGCACCGCCCATCGGGCCGGCGCTGGGACAGCACGGCGTGAACATCATGGAATTCTGCAAGGCATACAACGCCCAGACCGAATCCCAGCGCGGCAACGTCATCCCGGTTGAGATCACCGTGTACGACGACCGTTCGTTCACGTTCATCCTGAAGACCCCGCCCGCGGCGGAGCTCATCAAGAAGGCCGCTGGCGTCGCCAAGGGCAGCGGAACCCCGCACACCGTCAAGGTTGCCAAGCTCACCAAGGCGCAGGTTCGCGAAATCGCCGAGGCCAAGATGGTTGACCTCAACGCCAATGACCTCGACGCCGCGTCGAAGATCATCGCCGGAACCGCTCGCTCCATGGGCATCACGGTCGAGGGCTAATACCCTCTCGTTCGATTCGTCGAACACCTGCCGACAGGCACTGGTCGTTTTCGACCTGCCGACAGGCACCAAGTGGAAGAGCCAGCCAGGCTCACGAAAACCACGCTCTCAGCACATGCATCTACAGGAGATTCAAAATGGCACCCAAGTCAAAGGCCTACCGCGCTGCGGTCGAGAAGATCGAAGCCGATAAGTTCTACACCCCCACCGAAGCCGTCACCCTCGCCCGCGAGACCGGTTCCGTCAAGTTCAACTCCACCGTCGAGGTCGCGCTCAAGCTCGGCGTCGACCCGCGCAAGGCCGACCAGATGGTCCGCGGCACCGTAATTCTTCCTCACGGTACCGGCAAGACCGCCCGCGTCATCGTCTTCGCAACGGGCCCCGCGGCCGACGCAGCCATCGCTGCCGGCGCCGACGAGGTCGGTGGCGACGAGCTCATCGAGAAGGTGGCCGCCGGCTACACCTCGTTCGACTCCGCAGTGTCGACCCCCGAGCTCATGGGCAAGGTCGGTCGTCTCGGCAAGGTCCTCGGCCCGCGCGGTCTGATGCCCAACCCGAAGACCGGAACCGTGACGCCTGACGTCGCCAAGGCCGTGTCCGACATCAAGGGCGGAAAGATCGAGTTCCGCGTCGACAAGCACTCCAACGTGCACTTCGTCGTGGGCAAGGCATCCTTCTCGGCTGACCAGCTCAACGAGAACATCGGTGCAGCACTCGAGGAGATCGTTCGCCTCAAGCCGAGCTCCTCCAAGGGCCGCTACATCATGAAGGGCGCCGTGTCGACCACGTTCGGCCCCGGCATCCCGCTCGATGTGAACAGCATCTAAGGACTCCACGCGCGCGCTTCGGAACGAAGCGCACGGTGAAATCCACACCGAAAGAGGCCCGTCGAAAGACGGGCCTTTTTTGCGCGCCCGGATGGGAGCGGCCCGGCCGGTCGGGTACCCCCAGTACGCGGCGTCCTGGGTCGGATTCCCGGTGGATCGGCCCATCGGGGAGCGCGGTGTGTAAAGCTCGATAGGCGGGTGGGGTGCCCGTGGCCGGAGGGAGGGAACGATGGCGTCTACAGGTGGTGAAACGGTCTACCTGACCTTGCGTGGCCGGATTCTTTCCGGCGAGCTGGGCGCCAACGCCATGCTGAGGGAGCAGGCCCTGGCCGAGGAACTCGGCGTCAGCCGCACGCCGATCCGGGAGGCCCTGCGCCGCCTGGACGAGGCCGGCCTGGTGACCTTCATTCCCAATCGCGGCGCCACCGTGGTGGCGTGGACTCGTGAGCAGGTGCTCGAGACCTATTTTGTGCGCGCCGGCCTCGAGGGTCGCGCCGCAGGCCTGGCCGCCAGCCGGATCACCCCCGAGGAAATCGATCTACTCACCGTCCTCATCGAGGCGATGGAGCCGGTACTCACCGCCGACGACGATGCGGGGCTGGCCGAACTGGGCCGGCTCAACGCCGAGTTCCACCGCATCGTGGTGTCGGCCTCCCGCAGCCCGCAGCTGATGACTCTCACCTCATCCGCCACCCGGGTGCCGCTCATGGCCTCCACTTTCCGGCGCAACGGTGCCCAGTACCGGGCGAGGAGCAACCACCAGCATCGCGACATCCTCACCGCGCTGCAGAGCGGCGACACGATCTGGGCCGAAGTGGCCATGCGTTCGCACATCCTCGCCGCGCGGAACGCCGTCGCCGCGGACTGAGCGGCTGACCCCCGAAGCCGTCAGAAGCCCGCCGAGGCCGGTCCCAGCGGCCTCGCCGCGCCCGCGGCGAGCAGCCGACGGCTGTGCGGGTGCTGGGGGGCGGTGAGGAGCTCACGGACCGACGCGTGCTCCACGATGGTGCCCTCGTTGACGATCGCAACCCGATCGCACCTGGCGATGATCTCCACCCTGGTCGAGGCCACGAGCAGGCTGAACCCACGTTCCTGTTGCAGAGCGTGCAGGAGGTCGAGGAAACCGGCCTCTTCGTCGGCGCCGAGGCTGCGGGTCGGCTCGTGGGCGATGAGGAGTTGCGGGTCACCGACGAGGGCGCCGGCGAGCAGCACGCGTTGTGCGATTGCCGCTGACACCTGATGCGGATACGCCGCCAGCACGCTCTGCCCATCCTGGATGCCGACCCGGCCCAGGAGTTCGAGGGCGCCGGCGTGGGCCGGTGACCGGCCGGCGCCGGACCGGCCGGCCTGCAGCGTGGGTAGCTGCTGGCCGATGCGCACATCGGGGGCGAGCCGGTCGGCCGCCGGTGCGGCGAGGAAACCGATGCGCTGCCCGCGCAGCCGCCGGAATTCCCGTTCCGGAAGGCCGAGAAGCTCGGTTCCGTCGAACAGGATCGAGCCGGACGGAGCGGAGAAACCGACCGGGAACAGCCCGATGATGGCGTGAGCTAGCAAAGCGGCGCCATCGCTGCTGTCATCGACGACAGCCAAAGCCTGACCGCGGGGAATCGTGAGGCTGATGCCGTCCCCTGGCTCGGCGTGGCTTCGGCCTACGGGCGGGCCGGGCCGCAGGTCCCTGATGTCCAGAAGGTCGGTGGAACGAAAGCTCGTGGATGGCCGGACGACCCCGGCCGCGAGGTCCGCAACACCGAGGAGCGCACCGTCGAGCGGGCCATCTGGCGCGGCCGTGGACGGGGCGGGCAGTGCCGACCGGGACGTGGTGGTCGCGACGGCGACGGTGGCAGTGATCAGGCCGACGACGCCGAGCAGTACGGTACCCAGCACGAGTGGCAGGCCCTGGGCGGGCAGCAACGCCGGCAGGCTCTCGGCCAGTGACGGTGTGCTGAAGACGGCCTGCACCGTCAGCGAGCCGGCATAGAGAATGACGAACACGACCAGCTGCACGGCCAGGATGGCGGGCAGGAGGCGGCTGAGCACTCTGCGCACAACGAGCGCCGAGGTGGGCAGCCCCTGGCTGCGGGCGGTCTGCACGTGGCCTTCGAGCGCGACCAGCCGGATCGTCGACCGCACCTGCACGGCGACGAGCCCGGCGCCGGCGAGCACAGTTCCGGTGGCCGGCAGGAGCAGGGTGCACAGGGCGCTCAACCCGGCGCTGCTGCCCGCTGCGCCGTCGAGGAGCGCCATGAGTTCGCCCTGCACGACCAACCAGAAGGCACCGACCGGCACCAGCCAGAGCGTGCACACCACGCAGCCGATGATCACCAGGGAGCGCAGCCTGTAATCGATCCAACCGTTGCGACGGGCGGCCAGCAGACCGCCGCCGACCCCGAGCACCCCCGACAGGAGCGGCGCCGCGACGGTGCCTGCGGTCGTGGCGGGCAACCGGTCCGAAAGTGCGTGCAACAGTGCATCCGCGGGGCTCGTGAGCCACGCCACCAGGATGATGCCGCTGGCCACCAGGGACATCAGAATCAACAGCCCCCACCATCGGGGCCCGGAAACAACGCGCATGTGTGCTCGGATCTGGTCAGTGCGGCCGACAGGGAACTGACTGGTGTCGGTATCGGCTTGTGCTAACTGTATGCAAAAAACCGGTGACGATGCGCACATTGTGGTGAAGATGCTCGGTACTGCCCCCGACGTGCAGCAGATTGTATGCAGCGTTCGGTTGCTGCGAGCAGGAAACAATCCCGCAACACCGGGCGGCTAGCATCCAGTCATGGTTGACCTCTTCAGTGGCTATGGCGCTACCTCCGCACCGCCTCGCGAGCGTGGCGCGACCTCGGCCTGGGACGAGATGTTCCCGGATCCGTCGTCGCTCTCTCCCAGCGAGGCCCGCGCAGCCTACAAGGACGTGTACAACGCGCTCGCCAAGATGACCCAGGAGGAGCTGCGCGGCCGCACCGATGCGCTCGCCAGTTCGTACCTGGCGCAGGGCGTGACGTTCGACTTCGCCGGCGAGGAGCGCCCATTCCCGCTCGACGCGGTTCCGCGGGTGATCGAGCAACCCGAGTGGCTGAACGTCGAGGCCGGCATCAAGCAGCGGGTCCTGGCGCTCGAAGCCTTTCTCGCCGACATCTACGGTGCCCAGGCGGCGGTGCGCGACGGCGTCATCCCGGCCGGCCTGATCACCTCCTCCAAGCACTTCCACCGCCAGGCCGCCGGCATCACCTCGGCGAACAATGTGCGCATCCAGGTCTCCGGGATCGACCTGATCCGCGACGAAGTGGGCGCCTGGCGGGTGCTGGAAGACAACGTCCGGGTGCCCAGCGGGGTCAGTTACGTCATCTCCAACCGTCGGGTGATGGCGCAGACCCTGCCCGAACTGTTCGTCTCGATGCGGGTGCGGCCCGTCGGCGACTACCCCAACAAGCTGCTGCAGGCCCTGCGCGCCTCGGCGCCGGCCGGGGTCGACGACCCGAACATCGTGGTGCTCACCCCCGGCGTGTTCAACTCGGCCTACTTCGAGCACACCCTGCTCGCGCGGCTGATGGGTGTGGAGCTGGTCGAGGGCCGTGACCTGTTCTGCTCCGGCGGACGGGTCTGGATGCGCACCACCGCCGGCCCCACCCGGGTCGACGTGATCTACCGCCGGGTCGACGACGAGTTCCTGGACCCGCTGCAGTTCCGCGCCGACTCGCAGCTCGGCTCGCCCGGCATCCTGATGGCCGCGCGGCTGGGAAACGTGACCATCGCCAACGCGGTGGGCAACGGGGTGGCCGACGACAAGCTCGTGTACACCTACCTGCCCGAGCTGATCAAGTACTACCTGGGTGAGGACGCGATCATCCCCAACGTCGACACCTGGCGGCTCGAAGACCCGCTTGCGCTCGAGGAGGTGTTGGACAGGCTCGACGAACTCGTCGTGAAACCCGTCGACGGCTCCGGCGGCAAGGGTCTCGTGGTGGGCCCGGCGGCATCCAAGGCCGAGTTGGACACCCTGCGGAAACAGCTGCTCAGGGACCCGCGCGGCTGGATCGCCCAGCCCGTGGTGCAACTGTCCACCATCCCCACCCTCGTCGACGACGGCATGCGTCCCCGGCACGCCGACCTCCGGCCGTTCGCCGTGAACGACGGGTCGGACGTCTGGGTGCTGCCCGGCGGGCTCACCCGCGTGGCCCTGCCCGAGGGTGAGCTCGTCGTGAACTCCAGCCAGGGCGGCGGATCGAAGGACACCTGGGTGATCGGGCTCGAGCCCGACTTCCACGCCGGTTCGGCACGGAACATCCAGGGACTGGTCAACGACCAGGCGGCGAACACCCAGTCGATCTCGATCATCCCCACCCGCACCGTCGACCACTCCCCGCAAGACACCCCGCCGGGCGGCGACCAGGACCAGGAACAGCAACAGCAACAGCAACACGTTGCGACCACCGACGCAGAGGGAGCACTCGAATGCTGAGCCGCATCGCCGAGAGCCTGTTCTGGATCGGCCGCTACATCGAACGCAGCGACGGCACCGCCCGCATCCTGGACGTGCACCTGCAGCTGCTGCTCGAAGACCCGTGGATCGAGGAGAACCTCGCCTGCCGGTCGCTGCTGCACCTGATGGGCAGCCCGGTGCCGCCGGACCGCGACCTCACCCGCAAGGACGTGCTGGCGACCCTGGCGGCCGACCGCACGCATCCGGCCTCGATCGCATACTCGCTCGGCGCCGCCAGGGAGAACGCCCGGCGGGCCAGGGAGATCGTCTCGACCGAGCTGTGGGAGTGCCTGAACACCACCTACACGAAGATGCCGCGCAACATCGCCAGCGCCAAGACGCACGACTTCTTCGGCTGGGTGCGGGAGCGCGCGGCCCTGGCCGTGGGCATTGTCGAGTCCAGCGCCAGCCGGGACGACGCGTGGCACTTCTTCACCCTCGGTCGCAGCCTCGAACAGGCCGACATGACTGCCAGGCTGCTCGCCACGCGGTCGCTGACCGAGAACAGCGGGCCGTCCTGGACCACCATCCTCCGCTCCTGCGGCGCGTACGAGTCGTACCTGCGCACCTACCGCGGGGTGCCGTCGGCCCGGAACGCCGCCGAATTCCTGCTCATGGACCGGCTGTTCCCCCGGTCGATCGTGTTCTCCATCTCCCGGGCCGAGCAGTGCCTGCAGGAGCTGGAACCGCGCACCGACAGGTTGGGTGTGTCCGATTCGTCACAGCGCATCCTCGGCCAGATTCGCAGCCAGTTGGAGTACCGCCCGATCATGGAGATTTTGAACGACCTGCCGGGGCACATGGACCTGGTGCAGGACGCCACCAGCACAGCGTCGGAGGCGATCGGGCAACGGTACTTCCCGACCAGCGCGGTGCCCACCTGGACTGGGGAGGCATCGTGAAGCGGCTGCGCATCCGGCACACCACCGGCTACAGGTACAACGGCGAGGTGGCCACGTCGTACAACGAGGCGCGGATGCTGCCGGTCACCTCCCCGGACCAGTTCGTGCTGTACTCCAACCTCGACATCAGCCCGGTGTCGAGCAACCACAACTACGTGGACTACTGGGGCACCAGGGTGTCGTCGTTCGAGGTGCTCACCCCGCACGCCGAGCTGACCCTCACGGCCAACAGCCTGGTGGAGGTGTCGCCGCGGGAGCATCCGCTGCATCCGATGCCCTGGGAAGACCTGGCGGCGATGGTGGCCCGGTCGACCTCCTCGGTGGAGCAGTCCTGGCAGACCTCGCTCACCGAACCCCCGGCGGATGTGGCGGCAGCCGCCGCCGAGATCGCCGGGCGCCTCGACCCGTGCGACGCGGCGCAGGAGATCTGCCGGTTCGTGGGCGAGAACATGGCCTACGTGCAGGGCGTCACCGGGGTGAAGACCAACGCCCGCGAGGCGTGGGCCGACAAACGCGGTGTCTGTCAGGACATCACCCACGTGGCGCTCGGCGCGTTGCGCTCGGTGGGGATCCCGGCCCGCTACGTGTCGGGCTACCTGCACCCGAAGCCCCTGGCCGCGATCGGCGAGACCGTCACCGGCGAATCGCACGCCTGGGTGGAGTGGTTCTGCGGTGACTGGCGCGGCTACGACCCCACCAACCTCATCGACATCGGCGACCGGCATGTGGGAGTGGGCCGTGGCCGGGACTACAACGACATCGCCCCGCTGCGCGGCGTCTACGCGGGCTCCGGCGGATCGCAACTGTTCGTGAAGGTGGAGATCACCCGGGAGTCCTAGCGGCCCGGTGCGCCGGGGCGCCCCGGCTGCGTACACTGGTAGTTGCAAGCGCGTTGTACTTGCGTCTTCTAGTCGGAGCAAGGTCGAGGGAGCAACACGGATGAGCATCGAAGACGACGCCGTCGAGGTTCGGGCCCAGGGCTGGCGCACCCTGGCCGCCCTGCACGGACGCATCGAGGCCGTTCTGGAGCGCACCCTGCAGTCCGGGTTTGACCTGTCGGTCGTGGAGTTCACCGTGCTCGACGCCCTCAGCCGCCAGCACGGCTGGCACATGCGGATGCAGCAACTCGCCCGCGCCGCAGCGCTCTCGAGCAGCGCGACGACCCGCCTGGTGAACCGGTTGGAAGACCGGGCGCTGCTCACCCGCATCCTCTGCGCCGACGACCGGCGCGGCATCTACACCGAGCTCACCGAGGCCGGCAAGGCCCTGCTCGCCCGCGCCCGCCCGGCCTACGACGAGGCCCTGGCCGGCGCCCTGGCCGCCGCCGAAGAGGAGCCAGAACTCGGCCCCCTCGTCGACGCCCTGCACCGCCTGCCCGACCTGGCCCGAGCCGCCGTCTAGACTCGCCCGTTTTCGCTAGTGCGGGAGGGGTCCGCACTAGCAAAACTGGGCCACCCATCCGAGCCCAGTTCTTGACTGGCCCGTTTTTGCTAGTGCGGGAGGGGTCCGCACTAGCAAAACTGGGCCACCCATCCGGGCCGACCCCCACCCATCTCACTCCGGTCATCCGCCCCCGCCATCCGCCCCCAGCGATGACTGGCCCGTTCTTGCTAGTGCGGGCGGGGTCCGCACTAGCGAAAGTGGGCCAGTCATGGGGGGCGGGGTCAGGCGGATGCGGGGGCGTGGGTTTCGAGGAACTCGTAGACCTCGGTGGGGTCGACGCCGGGGAAGGTGCCCGTGGGGAGCGCCGCGAGCAGGCTCGTGGGAGTGCGGGCGACGGGCCAGGACTGGCCTTCCCAGCGGCCGGACAGCTCGTCGGGTGCGCGCCGGCAGCAGGATTCGTCTGGGCAGCGCGACACCGCCCGGTTCGTGGTCTCGCGGCCGCGGAACCAGTTGACGTGCGTGAACGGCACGCCGACGCTCACCGAATAGTCGCCCTCCTTGGCCTTCTCGATGCGGGAGGTGCACCAGAAGGTACCGGCCGGGGTGTCGGTGTACTGGTACCAGGGGCTGAACCGGTCCGGCACGTCGAAAACCGTGCGGGCGGTCCAGCTGCGGCAGACCGTCGACCCCTCGACGGCGCCGAGCGCGTCGCTGGGGAACTGCACGTCGTCGTTCTCGTACGCCTTGATGATGGTGCCGGACTCGTGCACCTTCATGAAATGCACCGGGATGCCCAGGCGGGCGGTGGCGAGATTGGTGAACCGGTGCGCGGCGGTCTCGTAGGACACCGAGAAGGCGTCGCGCAGGTCTTCGAGCGAGATGCGGCGGGCGGCCTTGGCGTCGTTCAACAACCGCAGGGTGTCGGTCTCGGGCAGCAGGATGGCCGCGGTGAGGTAATTGGTCTCCACCCGCTGGCGCAGAAAATCAGCGTAACTTTCCGGCTCAGCGTGCCCGCAGAGGTGACTGGCGAAGGCCTGGAGGATCGGCGAGCGGCTGTCCCGCGACGCGGCCTGCTCGGTGGGTAAATAAATTCGGCCGTTCCGCTTGTCGGTGACCGAGCGGGTGGAGTGCGGCAGGTCGCCCACGTAGTGCAGGGTGAAGCCGAGGTGAGCGGCCATGTCGGCGACCACCTGGTGTGACACCGGGCCGCCGGAATGCCCGACCGCGGTGAGCAGCTCGAGGGCCTGCGCCTCGAGGTCGGGGAAGTAGTTGTCGCGCTCGCGCATCTCGGCGCGCAGCTGCGCGTTGGCCCGACGCGCCTCCTCCGGCGTGGCCGCCCGTTCCTTGTGCAGCCGCTCGATCTCGTTGTGCAGGGTGAGGATGGTCTGCAGGGTCTCGTCCGGCTGGCCGGGCCCGACCCTGAAGCGCGGCAGCCCCAGCGCCGTGAACACCGGCCCGCGCTGGGCCCGCTCGACGGCGATCTCCAGCGCCGCCCGCGGCGTGGGCGCGTCGGTGCGCAGCAACTCGTCGACGCTGGTGCCCAGTGCCGCGGCGATCAGCCGCAGCATCGACAGCCTTGGTTCGCGTTTGCCGTTCTCGATCATCGAGATCTGTGACGGCGCCCGGTCCACGGCCGCGGCGAGGGTGTCGAGGGTCAGGCCGAGCCGGCGCCGCCGGTCCCGGATGCGGCGGCCCAGGGTGAGCGCGTCAAGGCCGGTTTCGCCCGGCTCTGCGGTGCCGGGCGGGGACGGCGGGGACGCTGCCGGCCGGACCGGCGGGACGGCGGACGAGAAGGCGGGATCGACAGTGACCATGTGCCCATGCTCACATGTGGCGATTGTTCACACAACCGAAAGAAGTCGTTTTCTTCTTCGCCGCGGCCCCGGGGCGCGGCGGCCGCCCGGTCGCAGAGTGGGTGCAGGCACCGGGAGGACGACTCCCTCCAGCCCCAGTTCCGCCGCACCAGTTCGCAATGACGCTGACCCAAGGAGAACTCCATGACGAACCCCACCGCATCCGGCTCCACCGCATCCGGCCCCACCGGAGCCCGCCCCGGCGACCAGACCCAGACGGCCGCCGAGCTGGCCCTGGAATGGGCTGCCGACCCCCGCTGGGAGGGAGTGCGCCGCGATTACACCGCCGAAGACGTGATCGCCCTGCGCGGCGCGGTGCGGGAGGAACGCACTCTCGCCCGCCGCGGCGCTGAGAAGCTCTGGGAGCTCATCCACCAGAACGGCACCCCGGACAACCCCGAATGGGTCGCCGCGCTCGGCGCCCTCACCGGCAACCAGGCCGTGCAGCAGGTGCGCGCCGGTCTCAAGGCCATCTACCTCTCGGGCTGGCAGGTCGCCGCCGACGCGAACCTCTCCGGCCAGACCTACCCCGACCAGTCGCTCTACCCCGCCAACTCGGTGCCTGCCGTGGTCCGCCGCATCAACAACGCGCTGTTGCGGGCCGGCCAGATCGAGGGCGCCGAGGCCGTCGCATCCGGCGCGGACGCGACCAACAACGGCGCCGGCATCGACTGGATGGCGCCCATCGTCGCCGACGCCGAGGCCGGCTTCGGCGGACCGCTGAACGCCTACGAGCTGATGGCCTCCATGATCGAGGCCGGCGCGGCCGGCGTGCACTGGGAGGACCAGCTCGCCAGCGAGAAGAAGTGCGGCCACATGGGCGGCAAGGTGCTCGTGCCCACCGGCCAGCACATCCGCACCCTCAACGCGGCCCGGCTGGCGGCGGATGTCGCGGGCGTGCCGACGATCATCATCGCCCGCACCGACTCGCTCGCGGCGACCCTCATCACCAGCGACATCGACGAGCGTGACAGTGAGTTCCTCACCGGCGGCCGCACCGCCGAGGGATTCTACGACACCGCGAACGGACCCGACGTCGTGATCGCCCGGGGGTTGGCCTACGCGCCGTACGCCGACCTGCTCTGGGTGGAGAGCAGCGAGCCCGACCTCGAGCTCGCCCAGCGCTTCGCCACGGAGATCCATGCGAAGTTCCCCGGCAAGAAGCTCGCCTACAACTGCTCCCCGTCGTTCAACTGGAAATCGCACCTCAACGACGAGCAGATCGCAGCGTTCCAGCGCGAGCTCGCTGCCTGCGGCTACGCCTTCCAGTTCATCACGCTGGCCGGTTTCCACGCTCTCAACCACTCCATGTTCACCCTGGCCAAGGACTACTCCGAGCGTCAGATGAGCGCATACGTCGACCTGCAGGAGGCCGAATTCGCCTCGGAGGCCGACGGATACACCGCCACTCGCCACCAGCGGGAGGTGGGCACCGGCTACTTCGACCGGATCGCCACCGCGCTCAACCCGACCAGCGCCACCCTCGCCCTGGCCGGATCCACCGAGGCCGAGCAGTTCTAGCCGGCCGCCTCCAGACATCCGCATCGCTCAGAAGGAGAACAGGATCATGACCACACCACCGCTGTCCACGGCACCGAGCACGGCTCGCGGGGTCTCGACAAGCTCGACCAGCGTGCCGCGCCAAACCCGGGCGTTCGGCGAAACCAGCACGGGCAGCTTCGCCACCATCCGCCCGCACCTCGAGATCACCGGCGAACTCGGCGACCGCTACGACGAGATCCTCACCCCCGCCGCGCTCGACTACCTCGCCGAACTGCACGACCGCTTCGCCGGCACCCGGCACGACCTGCTGGCGGCCCGGCTGCAGACCCGGGTGGATGCCGCCAACGGGCGGGACCCGAGGTTCCTGCCGGAGACCGCGCACATCCGCGATGACTCCACCTGGCGGGTCGCCGGCCCCGGCCCCGGGCTCACCAATCGGCGGGTGGAGATCACCGGGCCCACCGACCGCAAGATGGCCATCAACGCGCTCAACTCCGGCGCGGCGGTGTGGCTGGCCGACCAGGAAGACGCGACCAGCCCCACCTGGGCCAATGTGATCGAGGGCCAGCTCACCCTGTTCGACGCCGTGCGCGGCACGTTGTCGTACGACGGTCCGGACGGCAAGGCATACCGGGTGACCGGAGCCCCCTCCAACCGGCAGGACGGCGCTACCCCCGGGTCCACCCCGACCATCGTCATGCGGCCGCGCGGCTGGCACCTGGTGGAGAAGAACCTCACCTTCGTCGACCGCGCCAACCGACGGATGCCGGCCTCCGGCAGTCTGGTGGACTTCGGGCTCTACGCCTTCCACAACGCGCACAGGCTGGTGGAGAACGGCTCCGGACCGTACTTCTACCTGCCCAAGCTCGAGAGCCACCTCGAGGCGCGGCTGTGGAACGACATCTTCAGCCACACCGAGGACCACTTGAACCTCGGCCACGGCACGATCCGTGCCACGGTGCTGATCGAGACCATCCAGGCCGCGTTCGAAATGGACGAGATCCTCTACGAACTGCGCGACCACTGCGCGGGCCTGAACGCCGGGCGGTGGGACTACATCTTCAGCATCATCAAGACCTTCCGCGCGAGGGGCCGCCGGTTCGTGCTGCCCGACCGCAAGGAGATCACCATGACGGTGCCGTTCATGCGCTCGTACACCGAACTGCTCGTGGCCACCTGCCACCGCCGCGGTGCCTATGCCATCGGCGGCATGAGCGCGTTCATCCCCAACCGGCGCGACCCCGCCGTCACCGAGCGGGCGCTGGAGCAGGTGGCCGCCGACAAGCGCCGCGAGGCCGGCGACGGCTTCGACGGCACCTGGGTGGCGCATCCCGACCTCATCCCCACGGCCAGGGCGGAGTTCGATGCCGTGCTCGGCGACCGGCCCAACCAGCTGCACCGCACCAGGGACGAGGTGCAGGTCACCGCGGCCGACCTGCTCGACGTCGCCTCCGCCGGTGGGCAGATCACCGAGGCCGGGGTGCGCGACAACGTGCGCATCGCGCTTCGCTACATCGAATCGTGGCTGCGCGGCGTGGGCGCCGCCGCCATCGACAACCTGATGGAGGACGCCGCCACCGCGGAGATCTCCCGGTCGCAGATCTGGCAGTGGATCCACGACAACTCGGCTCTGGACGACGGTCGCCGGATCGACGCGGACTGGGTGACCGGTCTGGTCGCCGAGGAGATGGCGGCCCTGCCCCGCACGAGTGGAGACCGGTTCGACGACGCCCTCGAGGTGTTCCGGGCGTCGGCACTCGAACCCGAGTTCCCGACCTTCCTCACCGTCGCCGCCTACGCCCGCTACCTGTAGGCGATTGGCGCCCGCACGCGGCCCCGTCGGCACACCGACGGGGCCGTTTGCGCGCCTGCTGCAAGGATGTGAGGCTGGTCGGGTGACCGAGACCACACCGACAGACCCCACGCCCACCCGGCCCGCTCCGGGGGTGCGCATTCGCACGGCCCGGCCAGACGAGGCCGCGGCGCTCGCCGAACTTGCCGCCGCCACCTTCGCGCTGGCCTGCCCGCCGCACACCAGTGCCGACGCGATCGCGGCCTTCGTGCGCGACGTGCTCGCGCCGGCGAACTTCGAGGCCTTCCTCGCCGATGCCGACCGGCTGCTGCTGGTGGCCGAGGACAACGCGGGCACCCTCACCGGATACACCATGCTCGTCTTCGGTGAGCCGCACGACGCGGATGCCGCCGGCGCGATCCGCATCCGCCCCACCGCCGAGCTGAGCAAGTGTTACCTGCGCGCCGAGGCCCACGGCTCCGGCACTGCCGCGCTGTTGATGGCCGCGACGCTCGACGCGGCGCGGGAGCGCGGCGCGGCCGGCTCGTGGCTCGGCGTGAACCAGGAGAATGTGCGCGCCCTGCGCTTCTACGGCAAGCACGGCTTCGAGCGCGTGGGCATCAAACGGTTTCTCGTCGGCGAGCGTTACGAAGACGACTACGTGCTCGAGCGCGCCCTCTAGCCCAGCGGGGACCCGGCAACTGTTACCACAGCGGACAATTGTGGCCGGCGCACCGGGTGCAATTGTCCGCAACGGTAACAGTTGCGGACCGGGCCGAGCGAGCGGGCGGGCGGGCGAGCTAGGCGGGCGGTGAGGCCGGGCGGGCGGCCTTGACCTGCTCGTAGGCGGCCAGGGCGGCCCGGCGGGTCTCGCCGAGGTCGACGATCGGCTCCGGGTAGGCGTCGGTGCCCCACTCGGGCACGTTCTGCCGCACGTACTCGTTGTGCGGGTCGAATTTGTTCGCCTGCAGCTCGGGGTTGAAGACCCGGAAGTAGGGCGCGGCATCCGCCCCCGAACCGGCCACCCACTGCCAGCCGAACGGGTTGCTGGCCGGGTCGGCGTCGACGAGGGTGTCCCAGAACCACTGCTCGCCCTGCCGCCAGTCGATGAGCAGGTTCTTGATCAGGAACGACGCCGTGACCATGCGCACCCGGTTGTGCATGCTGCCGGTGCGCCAGAGTTCCCGCATGCCGGCGTCCACCAGGCGGAAACCCGTGCGCCCTTGCTGCCACGCGGTCAGCGCGCGTTCGTCGAGCGGCGGCCAGGGGAAGGCGTCGAAGCCTGGGCGCAGGTTGGCGGTGGCCAGATCGGGGGCGTGGAAGAGCACGTGATAGGCGAACTCGCGCCAGCCCACCTCGGTGAGGAACCGGGTGGCGCTGGTGGCGGCCGCGCCGGTGAGGCCGCGGCGGGCCACGTCGGTGGCGTGCCAGATCTGGTGCGGGCTGATCTCGCCCCAGCGCAGGTGCGGTGACATCCGGGAGGTGACCTGCTGGGCGGGCAGGTCGCGTTCGGTGCCGTACAGCGGCAGCGATTCGTCGAGAAACGCCGCGAGGCTCTGCTGCGCGGCCGCTTCGCCCACGGTCCACGCCGCGCGCAGGCCGTCGGCCCAGTCCGGATGCCGCGGCTCCAGCGCCCAGGAGCCGAGGTCGTCGCTGGGCAGCCGGCCGCCCGCGTCGTCGATGGACTCCGGTGCTGCATAGGGCGCCCGCGGCGGCGGACCGCTGGTGCAGGCACGCCAGAACGGGGTGAACACCGTGTACGGGGTGCCGCCGCCGGTACGGATGGTCCACGGTTCGAACAGGAGCGAGCCCGAGAAGCTGTGCGCCACGATGCCGGCGTCGGTGAGCCTGGCCTTCACCATGGTGTCGATCTCGCGTTCCGCGGCACCATAACGCCGGTTCCAGAACACCGCGCCGGCGCCGAGCTCCTCGACCAACTCGCCGATCACGGTGTCGGCGGGGCCACGGCGCAAGAGCAGCCGGCCGCCGAGCGCCCCGGTGTCGGCCGCGAGCGAGGTCAGGCTCTGGTGCAGCCACCAGCGGGCGGCGCCACCGAGCGGGCGGATGCCGGGGGAGACCTCGTCGAGCACGTAGACGAGCACAACTGGGCGGCCGCGCTCGACCGCGGCGGTCAGCGCCGGGTTGTCACCCAGCCGCAGGTCGTCGCGCAGCCAGACCACCGATGGTCCGTCGGGGCGGGCCGCCGCGGCGGGCACCGGGGTGGGCGGCTCGGTGGCGGGGGCCCCACTCATGCGGCGCTCTCGGTCTGACCCGCGGCGGCGGCTTCGGCGTCGCTCGTGCCCGCGGCATCCTGTTCGGCGTCGGTGACCCGCAGCACGATCTTGCCCCTGGTGTGGCCGCCCTCGAGGGCGCGGTGCGCGGCGGCACCGTCGGCGAGGTCGAAGACCTGGTCGATGTTCACCCGCACGGAGCCGTTGTTGATCAGGGCGGCGATGGCGTCGAGCACCCGGGCGTCGGCGGGAACCTTGTAGCCGGTGGCGCGCACCCCGGCGGCCGCGGCCTCCTCCTGCATGGTGGGCCAGCTGCCGGTGGGCGCGTTCACGAGCAGGCCGTTCGGCCGCAGCACCGCCAGCGACCTGGTGCCGGTCTGATCGTGCACATTGCCGATCAGGTCGATGACGCTGTCGATGCCGGAGAGTTCATCCTCGAACCTGGTGGTGCTGTAGTCGATCACTGTGTGCGCTCCGAGGCGGTGCAGAAACTCGACCGACGCCGTGGAGCCCGTGGCGGTGACGTGGGCGCCCAGGTGCCGGGCGAACTGCACCGCGAAGTGACCGACGCCGCCGCTGCCGGCGTGCACGAGCATCCGCTGGCCCGGCGCCGCACCGGCGAGCGTGACCATGCCCCAGGCCGTCATGGCGGCCAGCGGGATGCCCGCGGCCTCGGTGTGGCTCACCGCGTGCGGCTTGTGGGCGACCGACATGCTCGACACCGCCACATACTCTGCGTAGCTGCCCGCGATGCGCGGCGGCCTGGCCATGCCGTAGACGGCGTCGCCGGGCTGCAGCGGGAAGGTGTCGTAGGGGGAGCGCACCACGATGCCGCTGAAGTCGTTGCCGAGCACGACGGGGTAGCCGCCGATCGCGGCGGCGGCACCAGAGCCGGCCCGGGTCTTGGCGTCGATCGGGTTGATGCCGGCGGCCACAACACGGATGAGCAACTCGTCGCCGACCGCGACGGGCAGCGGCAGCTCGGTGAGGTGCAGCTCCTCGGGGCCGCCGGTGCGGTCGATCACGAGTGCGCGCATGGACGTGGGCAGAACCGGGGAAAGAGGCATGTGCTTATTCTGCGCCACGATGCCGACGGCCACCTGAAGCGGCCGCGCCTGTCGACCCACCCGGAGGCCGATCGGTAACAGGGCCGGTCAGGTGCCGCTCGAGCCGCGGGTGGCGAAGCGCTGTTGCAACAGCACCGCGACCACGATGATCAGACCCTTGGTGATCGCCTGCACCGAGGTGTCCAGGTTGTTCTGGGTGAACACATTGGTGAGGGTGCTGAAGATCAACACCCCCAGCACCGTGCCCACGATGGTGCCGCGCCCGCCGATGAGCAGGGTGCCGCCGACCACGACAGCGGCGATGGCGTCGAGTTCGTAGAGGGTGCCGTGCGTGGAGGTGCCGGCGGTGGTGCGGCCCAGCATCATGATGCCCGCGATGCCGGCGGTCAGCCCGCTGAGCACGTAGACGTAGACCAGGTGTCGCTTCACCCGGATGCCGGCCAGCCTGGAGGCCTCCCGGTTGCCGCCGATCGCCACGGTGCGGCGGCCGAAGGTGGTGCGGTTCAGCAGGAACCAGGCCACGATCGCCACGACGAGGAAGATCCAGATCAGCAGGGGGACCCCGATGATGCTCGACCGGGTGAACTGCAGGAACCCGGTCTCGATCACGATCTGGGTGCGCCGGCCGGAGATGAGTTCGGCCAGCCCCCGGGCGGCCACGAGCATCGCCAACGTGGCCATGAACGCGACCACGTTGCCGTAGGCGATCACGACACCGTTGATCAACCCGGCCGCTATGCCGACGCCGAGCGGGATGAGCACCATCAGGATCCAGGAACTCTGGGTCGCTGCCGCCTGCACAGCGGTGAGGCTCGCGACCACGGTGGCCAGCCCCATCACCGACCCCACGGAGAGGTCGATGCCGCCGGCGGTGATCACGAAGGTCAGGCCGATGCTGATCACCCCGATGATCGAGGCGAGGCGGAGGATGGTGAGGAAGTTGTCGTAGCTGGCGAACCTGTCGCCGGCGGTGATGGTGCCCACGATCACCAGCAGCACGAGCGCGATCACCAGCCCGAGATTGCGGCCGACCGATCCGCTCATGATGCGCCGGAACATCCCGGGGCGGTTGTCGGGCGTGGCCGGGGGGTTGGCCTTTGTTGGGACGGCGCTGACGCCGTTCTGTTCGCTCACGCTGCGGCTCCTTTCATGACCAGATCGAGCACACCGTGCTCGTCGATGTTCTGTGCGTCGGTGGTGCTGAGCACCTCACCGTCGCCGATGACGAGCACCCGGTCGGCGAGGCCGAGGACTTCCTCGATTTCGCTGGAGACCAGGATGATGGCGGTGCCCGCGGCCGCCAGCCGGCGGATGAGCGTGTAGATCTCGGCGCGGGCGCCCACGTCGACGCCGCGGGTGGGTTCGTCCAACAGCAACACCTTGGTGCCGTGCACCAGCCAGCGGGCCAGGAGCACCTTCTGCTGGTTGCCGCCGGACAGGGTGCGGGTGGCCCGCTCCGGCTCGGCCGGCCGCAGTTCGAGGGCCTGCATCTGCTCCACTGAGACCTGCCGTTCCCGGCGCTCGTCGAGGAAACCGCCGCGGGCGAACCTGGCGAAAGTGGACAGGGTGACGTTGCGGTAGACGTGCTCGTCGAGAATGAGGCCCTGGCTCTTGCGTTCCTCCGGCGCCAACCCGATGCCGGCGTGCACCGCGGCCCGCACGGAGCCCGGCTTCAGCCGGGTACCGACAACGCTCACGAACCCGCCGGTGGGCTTGCGGGCGCCGTAGATGGTCTCCAGGATCTCCGAGCGACCGGACCCGACCAACCCGGCCAGGCCGACGATCTCACCCGCGCGCACGCTCAGGCTCACGTGGTCGAATTGCCCCCGCAGACTGAGGTCGTCGACCTCGATCAGCACCGGCGCATCCGCGGGCACGGGTGCTCTGTCGGGGAAGACGTTCGCGACGGCCCGGCCGGTCATCAGGGTGATCAGTTCCGGCGTCGGCGTGTCCTTGGCGCTGAGGCCGACGGCCATGCTGCTGCCGTCCTTGATCACGGTGATGCGGTCGCCGATCTGCCGGATCTCTTCGAGCCGGTGCGAGATGTAGACCACGGCGACGCCCTGCGAGGTGAGTTCGCGGATGACCCGGAACAGGTTGCGTACCTCCTCGGAGTCGAGCACCGCACTGGGCTCGTCCATGATGATCAGCTTGGTGTCGTGCGAGAGGGCCCGCGCCATGCTCACGATCTGCTTGTTGGCGGCCGAGAGGCGACCCACCTCGGTGCTGGGTGACAGGTTGCCGTGCCCGAGCCGCTGGAGCAGGTCTCGGGTGGCCCGGTTGGCCTCGTTCACCCTGAGCATGCCCCCTGACGCCATCTCGTGGCCGAGGAAGATGTTCTCGGCGATGGTGAGGCCGTCGACCACGTCGAGTTCCTGGTACATCGTGGCGATGCCGAGACCGAGCGCGGCGACCGGATGCGCGATGCTGATCTCGTTGCCCTGCCAGATGATCTGCCCGCCGTCGGGCTGGTGCACGCCGGAGAGCACCTTGATCAGGGTTGACTTGCCCGCGCCGTTCTGGCCGAGCACGCAGTGGACCTCGGCCGCGCGCACCTCCAGGTCGACTCCCTTGAGGGCCTGCACCCCGGCGAAACTCTTGGTGATTCCGTGCACCCTGAGCAGGGGAGCCGAATGGTCGTCATCGATCATGCAGGCAACATAACACATACATACGTCGAGACACGAGAATAAGTCGGCGATATTGATGATACTTCTGCTATGGTGTGTCGCGTCAGCGTTGACAGGCACTCGGGATGCACCCCCGCCCGATTGTGGGCACCTCTTCGTTGGCGAATACTGCGAATCACCAATTAGGAGGACCACATGCACGCATCACGCCCCCGGCGACACAGGATGCTCCTGGCCGCCGGCACCTCGCTCGCCGTGGTCGGTCTGCTGGCAGCCTGCACCCCCGGCAGCACGACCGACACCAGTGACGAGCCCAGCAACGCGTCGGTGGAAGGAAACGCCGAATCCGGCGACACCGTCGTGATCGGCTTCTCGGGCCCCGCCGCCGACCACGGCTGGCTCGGAGCGATCAACTCCGCGGCGCTCGCCGAAGCGGAGAAGTTCCCGGACATCGACCTGCGGGTGGCCGAAGGCACCAACGACGCCAACCTGCAGATCAGCCAGGTCGAAGGCTTCATCAACGACAAGGTGGACGCCATCGTGCTGCTGCCCACCGACGGCGCGGCCCTGACCGAGGTGGCCATCCAGGCCATGGAGGCGGGGATCCCGGTCATCAACGTCGACCGCGAATTCTCCAGCACCTTTGCCGCCCGCACCACGATCCTCGGCGACAACTACGGCATGGGGGTGAGCGCCGGCACCTACATCTGCGAGGAGGTGGGCGACAACCCGGATGCCGTGGTGGCGGAGATCGCCGGCATCGACTCGCTGCCGTTGACCCAGGACCGCAGCAAGGGTTTCGCTGACGCCCTGGACGACTGCGGCCTGTCGGTCTCGAACCGGGTGGCGGCCGACTTCACAGTGCAGGGCGGCGAGGCCGCGGCCTCCCAGCTGCTGGCTGCGGCTCCCCAGATCGACGCCCTGTGGAACCACGACGACGACCAGGGCATCGGAGTGCTCGCGGCTATCGACGCCGCCGGACGTGACGAGTTCATCATGGTCGGCGGCGCCGGCTCGGCGAACGCCATGCGGGAGATCGAGGCCGGCGACGGCGTGCTGCAGGCCACCGTCATCTACCCGTCCACCCAGGCCGCAGACGGCATCCGCCTCGCGCGGCTGCTGGTGCAGGAGAAGGCGATGAGCGACCTCGTGGAGGTGGAGGTGCCCGGCCGGATCGTGCTGGACGCCCCCGTGGTCACGAGCGAGAACGTCGACAAGTACCTGCCGAGCGCGTTCGAGTCCTAACGAGCGGATGCCCGCGGTTCCGGCCGCGGGCATCCGGCACCACCCAATTCGCACTACCCGTGTGCATTCTTGACCCGTCCGCCCCAAGAAAAGAGGACCCGTGGACACGCCCAGCCTTCGTATCGCCATGATCGGCCACGGTTTCATGGGAGCGGCCCACTCCCAGGGCTGGCGGGTCGCGCCGCGGTTCTTCGACCTGCCGGCCCGGCCGGAGATGGCCCTGCTGGTGGGCCGGAACGCGCAGACCACCAGCGCGGCCGCCGACAAGTGGGGCTGGACCGAGACGAGCACCGACTGGCGCGAAGCCGTGGCCAGGGACGACATCGACATCGTCGACATCGTCACCCCCGGCCACAGCCACGTGGAGATCGCCGTCGCCGCGCTCGCGGCCGGCAAGCACGTGCTCTGCGAGAAACCGTTGGCCAACACCGCCACCGAGGCCCAGGCCATGGCGGATGCCGCGGCGCGGGCCGCCGAGCACGGCGTGTTCGCCATGGTCGGCTTCACCTACCGCCGGGTCCCTGCCGCCACGTTGGCCCGCGACCTCGTGGCGTCCGGCGCGGTCGGCGAGATCCGCCAGGTGCGGGCCGCCTACCTGCAGGACTGGCTGGTCGACGCCGAGGTGCCGCTGGCCTGGCGCCTGCAGAAAGACCTGGCCGGCTCTGGCGCACTCGGCGACATCGGCGCCCACGCCATCGACCTGGCCCAGTTCATCACCGGGCAGCGGCTCACCAGCGTGAGCGGGGTGATGCAGACCTTCGTGGCCGAGCGTCCGCTGCTGGCGAGTTCCGCCGGGCTGGGCGGCACCGCCGCCGCCGAGCGCGGCGCGGTGACCGTGGATGACGTGGCCCTGTTCACCGGACGCTTCGACGGCGGGGCGCTCGGGTCGTTCGAGGCCACCCGCATGTCGACCGGGCGCAAGAACGCCCTGCGGATCGAGGTCGCCGGGTCTCGCGGGGCGGTGTCGTTCGACCTGGAAGACCTCAACGCCCTCGGCTTCTACGACGCCACCGCGCCGGAAGGAACGCGGGGCTTCACCCGCATCCTGGTGACCGAACCGCAGCATCCCTACCTCGCCGCGTGGTGGCCGGCCGGCCACATGCTCGGTTACGAGCACGGCTTCACCCACCAGGCGAAGGACTTCGTGGAGGCCATCGTGGCCGGCACCCAGCCGGAGCCGTCCTTCGCGGCCGGCCTGCAGGTGCAGAGGGTGCTCGCCGCCGTTGAGCAGAGCGCCGACGCCGGCAGCGCCTGGACCACGACCGGTGATGCCGAACCGGCCCTTGCCGGCCGGCCCTGACCCCAGCACACTGACCTCGACCAGACCAGTTCAGCTCCACCGAGCCCCAGGAGAACCCCGATGCCCCGTCCCGTCACCCTGTTCACCGGCCAGTGGGCCGACCTTCCGTTCGAAGAAGTCGCGAGGCTGGCCTCCGGCTGGGGCTACGACGGGCTGGAGATCGCCTGTTGGGGCGACCACCTGGATCCCTGGCGCTGGGACGACGAGGCGTACGTCGCCGATCGGCTGGCCATCCTGGCCAAGAACAACCTCAAGGTCTACGCCATCTCCAATCACCTCAAGGGTCAGGCGGTCTGCGACGACCCGATCGACCAGCGGCACCGGGATATCCTGCCCGACGTGGTCTGGGGAGACGGCGATCCTGAGGGGGTGCGGCAGCGGGCCGCCGAGGAGATGAAGCACACCGCCCGGCTGGCCGCGAAGCTCGGGGTGAAGACCGTGATCGGCTTCACAGGCTCGTCGATCTGGAAGTACGTGGCCATGTTCCCGCCGGTGTCGCAGGCCGCCATCGACGCCGGTTACCAGGACTTCGCCGACAGGTGGAACCCGATCCTGGACGTCTTCGACGAGGTGGGCGTGCGGTTCGCGCACGAAGTGCACCCCAGCGAGATCGCCTACGACTACTGGACCACCGTGCGCACCCTCGAGGCCATCGGCCAGCGGAAGGCGTTCGGGCTGAACTGGGACCCGAGTCACTTCGTCTGGCAAGACCTCGACCCGGTCGGCTTCCTTTGGGACTTCCAGGACCGGATCTACCACGTGGACTGCAAGGACACCAAGAAGCGCATGGTGAACGGACGCAACGGCCGGCTGGGCTCGCACCTGGCCTGGGCCGATCCGCGCCGCGGCTGGGACTTCATCTCCACCGGCCACGGCGACGTGCCCTGGGAAGACAGCTTCCGCATGCTCAACACCATCGGCTACGACGGGCCGATCTCGGTGGAGTGGGAGGACGCCGGCATGGATCGGCTGATCGGCGCCCCCGAGGCCCTCGCCTTCGTGCGGTCCCTCGCGTTCGACCCGCCCGCGGCGGCGTTCGACGCGGCGTTCAGCAGCCGCTGACGCGGGCCGCGGCCGGGCCCTATTTGGCCAGCGCGGCGGTCTCCATCAGGTCCAGCACCATCGCGTCCACCCGGGCAGGGGAGAGGGCGTGATGGATGGCCAGCATGCTGGCCCCGATCACGGCGGCATCCGGTCCCGCGCCGGACTGGGTGATCTGCAGGTGTTGGGTGGCCAGCGGCATCGACCGTGTGTAGACCACCTCGCGCACGCCGGCGATCAGGTGCTCGCCGGCCTGCGCCATCGAACCCCCGATCACGATGACCGACGGGTTGACCAGGCTCACGCAGGCGGTGAGGACCTCACCGAGGTCCCGGCCGGCCTGCCGCACGGCCTGGATGGCGATGAGGTTGCCGCGTTTGACCAGGTCGACCACGTCCTGGTTCGTGCTGATGTCCAGTCCCTTGTCGCGCAGCTGATGGGCCAGCGCAGGACCGGATGCCAGGGCCTCCAGGCAGCCGCGGTTGCCGCAGTGGCAGGGCACATCCGCCCCGCGCTGCACCCGCACGTGGCCGATGTCGCCGGCGATACCCTGAGCGCCGCGCTGCAGGATGCCGCCGGAGATCACGCCGGAGCCGATGCCGGTGGCCACCTTGACGAAGATGAGGTGGTCTACCTCCGGCCACGCGGTCTCGCGTTCGCCGAGCGCCATGATGTTCACGTCGTTGTCGACCAGCACCGGAACGTGGAAATGCGCCGCCAGGGTGCCGCGCACGTCGAACCTGTCCCAGCCGGGCATGATCGGCGGGTTGATCGGCCGGCCGCTGCTGTATTCGACCGGACCGGGCAGGCCCACCCCGATGGCGAGCAGGTCTGCCGCGGGGCGGCCGGAATCGCGCAGCAGTGCGTCGCCGGCCTCGATCACCCAGCCCAGAACCGCGTCGGGTCCGTCGGCCACGGCGATGTCGGTGCTCACCTCGTGCAGGGGGCGCCCGGTCAGATCGCTGACCGCGATACGAACGTGCGAGGCGCCGATGTCCACGCCGAGCACCATCTTCATGCCGGTGGCCAGCGCCACCTGGGAGGACGGCCGGCCACCGGTGGACGGCGCGTCGCCGGTGGGCCCGACGAGTCCGAGCTTGACCAGGGAGTCGATGCGCAGGGCGATGGTGGAACGGGCGAGCCCGGTGAGGGCGGCCAGTTCGGTGCGCGTGCGGGAGCGGCCGTCGCGCAGGATCTGGAAAAGATCACTCGTGCCGGTGGAGCCGAGCGCATCTCCGCGACTTATGTCGATCATTGGTCAATCTAATCACACCGGTCGACTTATTTCGGTCGAGAAGAATCAGATGATGACCGGCGGCTCACCGACCGTAGTCGTACGGCGGTGGCGCATCGGCGCGTTCGCGCTCCCGCTGGTGGTTGAGCAGGTCGATGAGCTGATCGGCGAAGCCCACCAGAATGCTGATCTGGTCGTCGTCCCGGTCGATCCAGCGGCATTCGGGCACCGCGCTCCTGGGCACGAAGTTGTCGTGCTCCTCCCAGACCAGCAGGGTGCGGTCGGCGCCGAGCACGTACTGCTGCCACCAGATCTGCCGCAGGTAGGAGCGGGGGATGCTGCGCCACGGTTTGCTGGTGGTCTTGATCTCAGCGAGTTCGAAGACACCGTTCGTCACCAGGCCCAGGCCGTCGGGGGTGGCCAGGTGACGGAGCTGACCGGCCGCGTGAAACAGGTTGGTGCTCGGCTCGATGCCATAGTTGGCCAGCACCCAGGCCGCGATCTCGGGCTCCCTGGCCCGGCCGTGGTCGGTATACGGGTTGCCGCCGAATCCGCTGCCGTTGATCTTCTCCCTGGCGGCTGTGTGCACCGACTTCTCCGTGGCGAGCTTGGCGACATCCGTGGCGGTGATGCCCTGGCTGCGGGCCCGCAGCCAGGCGACCCGGTCGGTGGAGTCGGCCACGATGCGGCCGAGGTGCGCGAGGGTCGGTGCGGCGGAGGCGACAGCCGAGACGGCGGCGCCGGCCGGGAAGGTCGGAGAGGCCGGGATCTGCTCGTCCAGCTCGAAGAGGGACAGCAGGGAATGGGACACGTCTTCCATTCTGCTCCGTGCGGGCGGCGCCGGCCGACACCTCGCCGTGCATCCACCGGCCCGCTGCGGGAAAGTCACCGAGAAGACCCGCCGGATCCTCGAGGGATCCGGCGGGCGGGCGCGTGCGCCCTCAGCCGACGTCGCTCAGCTGATCTCCTTCACCACGCCCTGCTTGATCAGCAGACGACGCTGTGCCCGCTTGGCCACGGCGGTGTCGTGGGTGACCACGATCAGCGTGAGCCCGCGGTCCCGCCACAGGCCCTCGAGCAGGTCCATGATCTCGTCCCTGGTCTGCTCGTCGAGGTTGCCGGTCGGTTCGTCGGCCAGCAGCACGGCCGGCTCCTTCACCAGGGCACGGGCGATGGCCACCCGCTGCTGCTGGCCGCCGGAGAGCTCGGCCGGCAGGTGGCTGCCGCGTTCGCCCAGGCCCACCGAGGCCAGCGCCGCAGTGGCGCGGGAGGTGCGTTCGGCCGAGCTGATGCCCAGCGGGGCGAGTGCGGTCTCCACGTTCTCCTGCGCCGTGAGGGTGGGAATCAGGTTGAAGCCCTGGAACACGAAACCGATCTCCCGCGCCCGGATCTTGCCGAGCGGCCCGTCGCCGAGCTTGGACAGATTCGACGTGCCGAGCTCCACGGTGCCCTCTGTGGGCCGGTCGAGGGCGCCCAGCATCTGCAGCAGCGTGGACTTGCCGCCGCCGGTGGGACCCTGGATCGCGACCATCTGGCCGTCGGGAATGGTGAGGCTGACCTTGTTGAGGGCGGTGACGGAGCGTTTGCCCTGATCGTATTTCTTGGTGACGTTCGTCAGTTCATACATGGGGGAGTCTGTTCTTTCTCGCGAAGTGAAATCGTCGGGGGCGCATCAGGCGATGCTGCGGAGCGCTTCGGCCGGGCGCAGGCGCGAGGCGCGCCAGCCGCCGACGGCCCCGGCGAGCAGGCCGCCGATCACGGCCAGGCCCACAGCGATGAGGATCACCGAGAGGGTCACCGGCACCTGGAGCACGATGTCGGAGGTGACGGCCTCCGTCGCCTGCTGGCCGAACCCGCCGCCGCCACCGCCGGGGCCGCCCATGGCGGTGGCTTCGGTGGCCGCCGCACCCGCGGTGAGCGTGGGCGCGACCAGGTTGATCACGAGGATTCCGATGAGGCCGACCGCGATGCCCACGACGCCGCCGATCAGGCCCTGCACGAGCGATTCGCCGGCGACCTGCCGCACGATGCGGCCGTTGGACCAGCCGATCGCCTTCAGGGTGCCGAATTCACGGGTGCGCCGGGTGACGCCCGAGATGGTGAACAGGATGGCGATCAGGAACGCGGCGGCCAGCACGATCAGCGACAGCCACAGGCCGAGGTTCTTGACCAGGTCGGAGGCGCTGGACAGCGACCCGGAGACGCTCGAGGCAAGGTCGGACTGGGTCTGCACGGTGGCGTCGGGCAGGGCGGTCTCGACGTCGGTCTGGATCTGGTCGATGTCGGTGGACGAGGCGGCCTGCACGTAGATGTCGGTCACCTGATCGGTCAGGCCGGAGAGGGTCTGGGCCACGTCGAGGGGGATGTAGACGTTGGAGGCGGTCGCCGCATCCGCGCTGGAGGCGCTGACCAGGCCGACGATGGCGAAATCGGTCCCCGCGATGGCGACGGTGTCGCCCACGACGAGTTCGGCTGTGGTGGCGTAACTCGCGTCGAGGACGGCGACGTTCGTGCCGGCGTCGCCGCTCTCCAGGCTGCGGCCGTCGGTGAGGCTCACGGCGGACAGCGGGCCGACGGCCTCATCGGCGGGGTCGAGGCCGAGCACCGTGAAGGAGTCGACGCTGAACGAGCTGCCGCCGGCGCCATCCGGACCGCCGCTGGGCGGGGTGCCGCCGGCGCCGGCATCGTCACCGGTCGGCGCCGTGCCGGTGCCGGTCTGGGAGCGCTCGGGCAGGGCGCCGTCGAAGGTGGTGTTGCTCAGCGAGAGGGTCGCGGCGGCGGCCGAGACGTTGTCGATGCCGCCGACGGTGTCCAGGGCCGCGGCGTCGAAGGATGTCGCGCCGCGGTCGACCGACAACCTGGCCTGGCTGACGGTGGTGGTGCCGTCGGTGGTGGCGCCGTCATCCGCGCCGAAATCGAAGTTCTGCGGGCCACCGGTGCCCGCTTCGCCCTCGGTGGGCGCTGCGGGGGTCTGGCTCACGGTGATGTCGGTGCCCACCCCGTACACGGAGGCGAGCACGGTGGACTGCGCCAGCTGCACTCCACTCGACACGGCGTTGACGATAATGACCAGGGCGATGGCGAGCGCCATGCCGATGGCGACGATGGCGGTCTGCTTGCGGCGACCTGCCAGTTCTCGTCGCAAATAGGTGACAAACATCGATTCTCCAGTCCGGGCAGGGAGGATCCCGCCTTCATGGGTTCGAAGTTAGGCAGCGCGGTTATGGCGGCACTATGGGCTGCCTATGAATCAGCCAAGGGTCCGGCGCGCGGCCCGCTCACAGAGTCACCGTGGGCAACGCATAGCCGGTTCATAGGAAAGGCACGGATACTTGCCTCATGAGCACACGAGCACACGAGCAGTCGGCCCACGGACCTCGCCTTCGCAAGGCCGACGGTTCCCCGATCCGGGTGCTGGTCGTCGACGATGAACCCACTCTCACCGACCTGCTCTCGATGGCGCTGCGCTATGAGGGCTGGGAGGTGCGCACGGCCGGCGAGGGCCGGGCGGCGATCACCCTGGCCCGCGAGTTCCGACCGGACGCCATCGTGTTGGACATCATGCTGCCCGACATCGACGGCCTGCAGGTGCTCCAGCGGGTGCGGGCGGATGGCTACGAAACGCCGGTGCTCTTCCTCACCGCCAAGGACTCCCTCGACGACCGCATCGCCGGCCTCACCGCCGGAGGCGACGACTACGTGACCAAGCCGTTCAGCCTGGAGGAGGTCGTCGCGAGGCTCCGCGGGCTCATCCGCCGCTCCACAATGGCCGTGTCCGACTCCACCGACCCCCGAATCACCGTGGGCGACCTCACCCTCGACGAGGACAGCTATGAGGTGTTCCGCGCGGGCGACCAGATCGAATTGACCGCCACCGAGTTCGAACTGCTGCGTTTCCTGATGCGCAACCCGCGCCGGGTGCTCAGCAAGGCGCAGATCCTCGACAGGGTCTGGAGCTACGACTTCGGCGGCAAGTCCTCGGTTGTGGAGATCTACATCTCTTATCTGCGCAAGAAGGTGGATGCCGGCCGCGAACCGATGATCCACACCGTGCGCGGTGCCGGTTACATGCTGAAGATCGCCTGATGGCACCGAGGTCGCCGGCCGTCGACGAGCGCATCATCCCCACCCGCAGCGGTCGCGCCCCCTGGACGCTGCGCCGCCGCCTGGTGGTGGCGATGGTCGCCATGCTCGCCCTGGTGAGCCTGGTGATCGGGGTGGTGAGCGTCGCCATCCTCAGCGCCAGCCTGATGGACGGCCTGGACCAGCAGGTCACCAGCGCCGCCGAACGTTCGAGCGTGGTCGTGAGCGGTGGGCGGCCCAACGGCACCGACTTCAGCCTCGGCACGCCAACGGCCAGCGACGTGCTCAACGGGCCGTCCCAGCCGCCCGGCACCCTGGCCCTGGTCTACGACGGCAGCACGGTCTCGGCCGGCTACACCGACGACACCGGTGCCGTCGTGGCGCTCAACAACGACCAGGTCAGCCAACTCGTCTCCGAACTCGACAGCGCGGTGCGCGAGGGCGGCACCTCGGTGCCGTTCAGCGTGGACCTCGGTGGCGACGTCGGCGAATACCGGGTCCTGGCCGAGACCGCCAGGTCCGGCGCGCTGTACCTGGTGGGCCTGCCGGTCGCCAGCGTCACCGGCACCGCCGCCCAGCTGGCGATCATCATCACCATCGTGTCGTTGATCGGGATCGTGCTCGTGGCGTTCCTGGCCACCGCGATCGTGCGCCTGGCCCTCCGCCCGCTGCAGCGGGTGACTGCCACCGCCACCCGGGTCTCCGAACTGCCCCTGGACCGGGGCGAGGTGGCGCTCGTCGACCGGGTTCCGGCCGCGGACACCGACCCCCGCACCGAGGTCGGCCGGGTGGGCTCCGCGCTGAACCGCATGCTCGACCACGTCGACATCGCCCTCGAGACCCGGCAGGCCAGCGAGCACAAGGTGCGCCAGTTCGTGGCGGATGCCAGCCACGAGCTGCGCACCCCGCTCGCCTCGATCCGCGGCTACTCAGAGCTCACCAGGCGCAGCGGCCAGCAGCTGCCGCCGGACGCCATCCACGCGCTCGGCCGGATCGAATCGGAATCGGTGCGGATGACCGGACTCGTCGAGGATCTGCTGCTGCTCGCCCGCCTGGACGAGGGCCGCGAACTCGAACAGGCGCCGGTGGATCTCACCAGCCTGCTCGTCGACGTGGTCAGCGACGCCCATGCGGCCGGCCCAGACCACACCTGGGACCTCGACCTGCCCGAGGAGCCGGTGCTGGCGGCGGGTGACGGTCCGCGCCTGCACCAGGTCTTCGCCAACCTGCTCGCCAACGCCCGCGTGCACACCGACGCAGGCACCCGAGTGGAGGTGGCGCTGGGCGTGGAGGGCGAGCGTGCGGTGGTGACGGTGACCGACGACGGCCCGGGCATTCCGGAGAACCTCCGGGCGACCCTGTTCGAGAGGTTCGCCCGCGGGGACAGCTCCAGGTTCCGCGGCACCGGCGGCAGCACCGGCCTCGGTCTGGCCATCGTGCAGGCCGTCGTTCTCGCCCACCGCGGCGAGGTCACCGTGGACAGCCGGCCGGGGCGCACCAGCTTCCGCGTGGTGTTGCCGCTGGCCTGAGCCGGCTCAGTCCGGCCGGCCGTGGCGGATGAGCGCCCGCAACCGATCGATCGGGGCCTTGGGCACGCGGTCCTCATCCAGCAATCCGTTGGTTTCCTGCCGGGTGTCGGTCAGCTGGGTGTAGCAGAACCCCGCCAGGGCGGTGCTCTCGTGCACTGCGGCCAGCACGGCGGTCAGGCGGGCCAGGAAGTCATCCGTGGAGCCGGCGCTGGAATACCCCCAGGCCGCACTCTCGGCGCCCTCCCGGGGAAAGGAGATGCCCCCGAACTCGGTGAGCAGCACCGGTCGTCCCGTCGAGTCCTGGCCGGGGAGCACCAGGCGCCGGCCGGCCGGGCCTGCCCCGGCGAGCAACCGGGTGAGCGCCGCATCGTCCCGATAGCGGGCGGCCAGCACCGGGCCATCCGCCTCATAGTCGTGCACCGTCAGGATGTCGGAGTCCACGTGCTCCCAGCCGTCGTTGGAGACGACCGGCCGGGTCGGATCGATCGCGCGGGTGAGCGCGGCCAGGGCCCGCACGAAGGCGGCCTGCGCCGGGTCGTGGGCGAGGTGCGGCACCCCCCAACTCTCGTTGATCGGCACCCAGGTGACGATCGACGGATGCGAGAGGTCGCGTTCGAGCACGGCCGTCCATTCCGGGGTGGTGCGCCGCATGGCGTCCGCGCTGAAACCGAAGGCGCCGGGTGCCTCGCCCCAGACCAGGAGGCCCAGCCGGTCGGCCCAGTAGAGAAAGCGCGGATCCTCGATCTTCTGGTGCACCCGGGTGGCGTTGAACCCGAGGTCCTTGATCAGTTCGACATCCCGGCGCAAGGACGCCGGGGACGGGCTGGCCAGGTGTGACTCCGGCCAGTAGCCCTGCTGCAGCACCGACCGCACGTAGTACGGCCTGTCGTTGAGGAGGAAGCGGCCCCCGGTCGCCGCGACGGACCGGAGCCCGAGGTAGGAATGCACCTCGTCCACGGCCGTTCCCGCCGTCGTCAGCCGCACGGTGGCATCGATCAGCCGCGGCGTCTCCGGGCTCCAGAGCAACTCCTCGTAGGCCTGCCCGTTCGCCCGCGCCGGAAGCACGATGGTCGCGCTGGAGACGGCCTCCGTCACGGGGTGGCTGAGCTCGGCCACCGGTGCACCCTCGAACGTGAGGGCATAGGAGAGGACGCTGCCGGCCGGCGGACGCCGGTTCAGGGTGACGCGCGCGGTGACGGTTCCAGCGGTGCGATCGGGCAGCCAGTGCAGCAGCGTCACGGCCGTCGGTGCCGTGGACTCCAGCCAGACCGGCTGCCAGATTCCGCTGGTGCGGTGGTACCAGATGGAATGCGGTTCGAGGCGCCAGTCCTGCTTGCCGCGGGGCTGGGCGGCGTCGAGGGGATCGTCAACCGCCCGCACCACCACGGTGTGGTCGGTCTTGGCCGGATCGAGCACATCGGTGATGTCGAACGAGAACGGCGTCTGCCCACCCTCGTGTTCACCGAGAAAGCTGGAATCGACCCAGACCCTGGCCCGGTAGTCGACGGCGCCGAAGTGCAGGTGCAGACGCTGCGGCCGGCTCGGGTCCTGCTCGAAACCCGCCGCGGCCAGGGCCTCGCCGCCGAATGAGCGTGCGTACCAGATCGTGCGGTGGAACCCGGTGTCCTGAATGCCGGAAGCGGCGGACTCAAACGGGAACGGCACCTGGATGCTGCGATCGAAGTGCGGCCGGCGGTACCAGTGTGCGCCCTCACCCTCGTCGGCGTCGTCGAAGGCGAACCCCCACGCGCCCGCCAGCTCGTGCCAGTGCCGGCGCACGAGCTGGGGGCGCGGATAGGTGCCGTCCTGCGTGCTGGCGCTGAATTCACCGGGAGGGGTCTGCGTGCTGATGGTCATGTGTTCCATGATGCCCGGGTACCCCCCGCTGGCGGGAGCCTCGGCGGCGGTCCCGAACCGGCTACTCGGCGGCGTCGGGGGAGTTCAGCCGTTCCAAGAACCGGGCGAACTCGTGCAGGTCGGCCTCGGGCCAGCCCGCCAGGCGGGCGTGGATGAAGCTCTTGTCGCCACCGGGCACCGCCGACATCTTCTCGATCGCCAGCGGGGTCGCCGCGAGAAACCTGGCCCGCCCGTCGGCAGGGTCAGCGGCGAGTTCCAGCAGGCCGAGCTCCTCGAGCAGGCGGGCCTGGCGGCTGATCACACTGCGATCCACCTCCATCGACTCCGCCAGGGCACTGGCGTGCGTCGGCCCGCAGCGCCGCAGCATCCGCAGGATCTTGAGCCCGAACGGCTGCAGGGCCGGGTCGATGTGGGTGGCGGCCTCGCGCACGGCGCCGCGCACGTAGGCCGCGAGCCTCATCATCTGTTCCTCGACCTCGGCCAGAGCCTCGGCGACGTCGGCCGACGGGGCCGTGTCGCCGGGCCCGGCGGCCGGGGGGAATGCGCCGTGCTCGGTCATGACCATCACACTAGCGACCCGTGCTCGGGTTTCCCGACGTGCCCTCGGCGCCCGGCTGCACCTGAATGGAGTTGGTCGGGTGGGCCAGGCCCACCGGTGCGAGCCCGGCGGATGCGGCTCCCACCTCGATCAGGATGTCCTCGGCGCCTTCGCGTTCGCGCTGGCCGTCGGACTCGACCTTCGCCGGTGACTTCTTCGCGGCCTCGGCCTTGGTCAGGGCGATGGCGGTCTGGGTGCCGAGCGACGCGTTCGGCATCAGCGAGACCATCACCAGGGTGATGATCGCCAGCGGCACGCCGAGCAGGAAGACCGTGCCGACGCCGGAGCCGTAGGCCGACTCGACGACCACGCGGATGGCGGCCGGCAGGTCGCTGACGTGGGGGATGACGCCGGAGCCGAGGGTCTGCGCGGCCACGGCCTGGTCGGCCGGAGCCAGCGTGGTGATGCCGTCCTTGATGTGCTGGGCGACGACGGTGCCGAGCACGGAGCCGAGCACCGAGACGCCGACGGTGCCGCCGAGGCTGCGGAAGAACGTGACGGCGCTGGTGGCCACGCCGAGGTTTTTCACCTCGATGGAGTTCTGCACCACCAGGACCAGGTTCTGCATGACCATGCCAAGGCCCGCGCCGAGCACGAACATGAAGATGCCGACCAGGACCAGGTTGGTGTCGTACTGCAGGGTGCCGAGCAGCAGGAGGCCGGCGACCACGAGGACCGAGCCGGAGACCATGATGGCCTTCCACTTGCCGGTGCGGCTGATCAGGGTGCCGAACAGGGTCGACGAGATGAGCAGGCCGCCCATCATCGGGATGGTCAGCAGGCCGGACTGGGTGGGCGTCGCGCCGCGGGCCAGCTGCATGTACTGGCTGAGGAAGACGGAGGTGCCGAACATCGACACACCCACCGAGATGCTGGCGACGGTGGCCAGGGTGAAGGTGCGGTTCTTGAACAGGGTGAGCGGGATGATCGGCTCTGGGACCTTGAATTCGACGATCACGGCAAGGACGAGCAGCAGCGCGGCGGCCGCGACCATGACGAACGAGGTGACGGATGCCCACTCGAAGTCGTTGCCGGCCAGGGTGACCCAGATCATCAGCAGCGAGACGCCGCCGGCGATGAGTGCGGCGCCGAGGTAGTCGATCTTCACCACGCGCTTCACCCGCGGCGGCAGGTGCAGGGTGCGCTGCAGCAGAACGATGGCGACGATGGCGATGGGCAGGGCGATGAAGAAGTTCCAGCGCCAGCCGAAGGCATCCGTCACCACGCCGCCGAGCAGCGGGCCGCCGACGGTGCCGACAGCCATGACGGCGCCGAACAGGCCGGCGTAGCGGCCGCGGTCACGCGGGCTGATGATGTCGGCCATGATGATCTGGCTGAGCGCGGCGAGGCCGCCGGCGCCGAGGCCCTGCAGCACGCGGAAGCCGATGAGGGTGCCGGTGTCCTGCGAGAAGCCGGCCAGGGCCGAACCGATCACGAAGGTGGCCAGGGCGAGCTGGATGAGCAGCTTGCGGTTGAAGAGGTCGGCGAACTTGCCCCAGATGGGAGTGGACACCGTGGTGGCGAGCAGGGTCGCGGTGATGACCCAGGTGTAGGCGGACTGGTCACCCTTGAGGTCGGAGATGATGATCGGCAGCGATGTGCTGACCACGGTTCCGGCGAGGATCGAGACGAACATGCCCAGCAGCAGGCCGGACAGGGCCTCGAGGACCTGACGTTTGGACATTGAACCGTCGGCCGAAATGGTCCGGCTCGGGGCGGTGGTGGTGCGGGAACGGCGTGACATGAATCTCCAGCTAAATAATTGACAGAGGTCAACTATAAATACATAGTGGACTTATGTCAACTAGTTTTGGGGGATTGGCCCCCGGACGGCCGATTTGCGCCGAGGGACGCGCATCCCGTAGGGTGGGGAACAGCCAAAGACCGCCGGTTGTCGCTGCCCAGAAATGGAAAAGCGATCGAAGGTTCATTCACGTGAACGGCCCGCGCAGGTGTTCGAAGTTATCCAGTCATCGACTGGCCTCAGCTCCGGCGCTTGCGCTGGGGCTTTTTTCATGTCTGCGCCCCGGGCTACCGGCACATGAATATCTAGAGGAGCGCCATGGCGAACAAGGAAGCAACGGTCGCCGAGCTGCAGGAGAAATTCCAGAGCTCGACCGCCGTTCTGCTCACCGAGTACCGCGGACTCACTGTTGCGAAGCTCAAGGAGCTGCGCACGTCCATCAGTGAGGACGCCACGTACGCCGTGGTAAAGAACACGCTCACCAAGATCGCGGCCAACAACGCCGGCATCACGTCTTTCGACGAGGAGCTCGTTGGTCCGTCCGCTATCGCTTTCGTACACGGTGACCCTGTCGCCGTCGCGAAGACCCTGCGTGCCTTTACCAAGGCAAACCCTCTCCTGGTTGTCAAGGGTGGTTACTTCGACGGTAACCCCCTGACCGCCGCAGAGGTAGGCAAGCTCGCCGACCTCGAGTCCCGTGAAGTTCTGCTCGGCAAGCTTGCCGGCGCCTTCAAGGCCTCGCTGTTCGGAGCCGCATATCTGTTCAACGCACCGCTGTCGAAGGCTGTTCGCACCATCGACGCGCTGCGTGAAAAGCAGGAGTCCGCGAACTAGGCATCTGCCTGTACCGCGGTGAGTAACTAAGAAACTAATAGGAGAAAAATCATGGCAAAGCTTTCCACTGAAGAGCTGCTCGAGCAGTTCAAGGGCCTCACCCTCATCGAGCTCTCCGAGTTCGTCAAGGCATTCGAGGAGACCTTCGAGGTCACCGCGGCTGCACCCGTCGCCGTCGCCGGAGCCGCTGGCCCCGCCGCCGCTGCCGAAGAGGTCGAAGAGCAGAGCGCGTTCGACGTCATCCTCGACGCCGTTGGCGACAAGAAGATCCAGGTCATCAAGGTTGTGCGCGAGCTCACCAGCCTGGGCCTCGGCGAGGCCAAGGCCGTTGTCGATGGCGCGCCGAAGGCCGTCCTCGAGGGCGTTGCGAAGGAAGCTGCCGAGAAGGCAAAGGCTTCCCTCGAGGCCGCTGGCGCCACCGTCACCCTCAAGTAATCACTCCCCGCAAGGGGTTGGTTCTTCAGGTGTAACGGCATAGCCGACTCACTAGCGACGGGCGTCGCATCCCCCCGGGGATGCGGCGCCCGTCGCAGTTAACCTCGGCCCCACCCGCCCTGCGCCCCGCGCCCCGCCCGGCGCCCCCGCCCCGCCCCGCCCGGCGCCCCCGCCATGACTGGCCCATTTTTGCTAGTCAATACCCCTCCCGCACTAGCCATTCCGGGCCACCCATAGTCGCCTCCGCCGTGACTGGCCCATTTTTGCTAGTCGACGGGGCTGTCGCACTAGCCGATTCGGGCGAGTCAAGTCTCGGAGGGCAGGCCCACCAGCGGGGTGGCCAAGCGCGGCAACTGAGCGAGAGCGCGGATGCGCCGCACGAGCTCGGCCGGATTCCTCAGGTCGTCTGCGTTGAGCTCCATCAATCGCCAGCCCTGAGCCTCGAGCTTGGCTCGCCGGGTCATGTCGGCCCGCCACTGGCCCTTTGTCGTTCGGTGGTAATCGCCCTGGTATTCCAGAATGATCCGGTAGCGATCGATGACCAGGTCGGTTCGGGCCACGAATTCACCGAATTCGTCGGTCACGACGTGATTCACCCCGGACACCGGCAGTCCGGCCAGTTCCAGGATCGCCCGGAGGATGGACTCCGGAGCGGACTCCGACCGGTCGTTCAGAAGCTCACCGGCGTGGCGGAGCTTGCGCCGCACGCGTCGATTGAGCGGCCGGCCGAGGGCATCCGCCAGATCGAGCGCATCCACCAGCGGACGCCGCCAGTGGATGAGCGCGTCGCCGGCGGCGACCAGATCCAGCAGGGCGAGACTGTGCGCCAGGTCGAACCAGGTGCGCAGAGGCGTGGTCACTCGAAGCCCGGTCGAGAGCGTCATGAGGTCATGCGCTTCGACCTGCAGCGAGTGGCCGGCGATGCCGCGTGCGTGCGGGGCGCGGTGCGGGGCCGGAAACGCGATGTGCACCCGCCCGTCGGTGGCCATCTCGTAGGGCACCGGCATGTTGTGGAGCACTGCGGCGGTGCTGTGGCTGAAAAAGCTCTCCGGAGCGAGGCGCAGCTGGAAGAGCGCGCAACGTTCAGGCAGCGACAGGTCGTGACGGAAGGACCGGATGCCGGCTACCTCTGCGTTCAGGTCCGCCGCACGGAGCCTGTGTGCGGGCACCCCGGCGCGCTCGGCATGGCCGACGCTGAAGGCCGGTGTCGGCAGGTCTGGGGGGAGGGGGTGGCGTGCGCTCATGCGGAGACTGTTCCGTATTCGTGCGTTCGGTGCTCGAGTTGTCCACAGCCCCGCGTGCTGGCGGTCCCAGCCGGCCCGGCCCGAACCGGCCGCGCCCCTCATGACCGGCCCATTTTCGCTAGTGCGGGAGGGGTGGGCACTAGCGAAAACGGGCCACTCCTGGCGGGCGCCCGAGCCTCAGGTCATGGGTGGCCCACTTTTGCTAGTGTGCGTACCGTCGCAACTAGCAAATATGGGCCAGTCACGGGGGAGACCGGCGCCGGGGTGATGGGTGGCCCGGTTTTGCTAGTTCTGGAGGGTGTCGCACTAGCAAGAGTGGGCCAGTCATGGGGTGGGGTGGATATATAGCTCGGCTATGTATATAGTCGGGGGATGCCCGCAGAACTCACCGACATTCTTGGGGACCTGGTCTCCGTCAACCACCGCCTCACCCGCGTGGCCGCCCGCGCCGCCCGCGGCACCGAGTCGCCGGCCGTCTGGCGCACCCTCAGCGTGCTGCTCTCGTCCGGCGCGATCCGCCTGGGCGAGCTCGCCGACCTCAGCCGCGTCTCCCAGCCCACCATGACCAAGCTGGTGGGCAACCTCGTCGACCGCGGTTGGATCGAGCGCCAGAGCGATCCGGCCGACGCCCGCGTGAGCCGCACCGTCATCACTCCCGCCGGTGAGAAAGCGCTGATCAAGTGGCGCACCGAGCTGGCCGCCGCGCTGCTGCCCTACTTCGCCGACCTGCCCGCCGACGACGTCGAGACGCTCGAGCGGGCCGTCGCGATTCTGCGCGACAGGGTGGCGCTCACCGAACAACTGGATGCGCCCCAGCACCTCGGTGCCCTGCCTCGCGGGGCCATCTCGACCGGGGAGGCGGCCCGATGAGCGGCCAGAGCGCACCCGCCGCCGCCACCCAGGTCGCACCGACCACGGCCGCAGCCACCCGGGCCGAACCGACCATCCGGGCCACCACCACCCCCGGCCACAGCGCACCCGCCGGCACCAGCATCCTGCACCAGCCCACCGCCGTGTGGGCGGTGGCGTTCGCCTGCGTGATCGCGTTCATGGGCATCGGCCTCGTCGACCCGATCCTGCCGGCCATCGCAGCCGACCTCGCCGCGACACCCACCGAGACCGAGATGCTCTTCACGAGCTACCTGCTCATCACCGGGATCGCCATGTTCTTCACCAGCTGGCTGTCCAGCCGCATCGGCGCCAAGCGCACCCTGCTGATCGGGCTGGCCCTGATCGTGGTCTTCGCCCTCGCCGCCGGCCTGTCGCAGGACGTCGAGTCGATCATCGGCTTCCGCGCCGGCTGGGGACTGGGCAACGCCCTCTTCATCTCCACGGCGCTGGCCACGATCGTGGGCGCCGCCGCCGGCGGGACCTCCTCGGCGATCATCCTCTACGAGGCCGCCCTCGGCCTGGGCATCGCCATCGGGCCGCTGCTCGGCGGGCTGCTCGGCAGCATCAGCTGGCGCGGGCCGTTCTTCGGCAGCGCCACCCTCATGGCGGTGGGCTTCATCGCCATCGTCGTGCTGCTCAAGACCGAGGGGCCCAAGCCCGTGCCCACCCGGGTGTCCGCGCCCTTCCGGGCCCTCGCCCGGCCGGGCCTCGGCATCCTCGCGGCGGCCGCCCTGTTCTACAACATCGGTTTCTTCGTGCTGCTGGCCTACACGCCGTTCGCGCTCGTGCCGCTGGGCCTGGGCAGCGCGGTGAGCCTCGGCCTGGTCTTCTTCGGCTGGGGCCTCTCGCTCGCCGTCACCTCCGTCTGGGTGGCGCCCCTGCTCACCAAGCGGATGCGCCGCAGCCGGGTGCTCTGGCTCGTGCTGCCCCTGCTCGCCCTCGACCTGGCCGCCGCCGGGCTGTTCGTCGGCTCCGCCGCCGGACTGGTGCTCTGCGTGATCGTGGGCGGGCTGTTGCTCGGCGTGCTGAACACGGTGCTCACCGAGAGCGTGATGGAGGCCACCGACCTGCCGCGCAGTGTCGCGTCCTCGTCGTACTCCGGCGTGCGGTTCCTCGGCGGCGCGATCGCCCCGCCCGCGGCCACCCTGCTCGCCGACCACGTCAGCTCGGCGACGCCGTTCTACGCCGCCGGCGCATCCGTTCTGGTGGCGTTGCTGGTGATCGTGCTGGGCCGGCGCCACCTGGTTCGAGCCGATGGAGCCGTCGAGGACTCCCTCGAAGAGGCCGAGGCGATCGGCGCCGGCGACAGCTGACCGAGAGGCCCCTTGATCGCACGCTGCGCAGGTTCGCGGTTTCGCGGAGGCACCGCCCCGACCGGCTAGTGCGCGCGATGGTCCTGGATGGTCATCCGTGGGCCGTGCCGCGGGGCGCGGTACCCGCTGCCCAGGATGAGCCGCACCACGCGCTGGCGGTGGCCCGCGAAGGGTTCGAGCAGCTCGAGCATGCCGTCGTCGTCGACGGGCGACCCGGTCAGAGCCCAGCCCACCTTGGCGGCGAGGTGATAGTCGCCCACGCTCACCGAATCGGGATCGCCGTGCGAGCGCTGGGTCACCTCGGCGGCCGTCCAGCGGCCGACGCCGGGCAGGGACTGCAGCCGGCGCGCGGCGGTGACGGCGTCGACGGGGCGATCGAGCGATGCCGCCACGGCCGCGACGGTGACGGCCGTGCGCGAGCGGCGCGGATCGACGCCGGCCCGGTGCCAGTCCCAGGACGGCACCAACCGCCAGCGCTCCGGGCCGGGGGAGACCAGCATGCCCTCCGGCGCGGGCCCTGGCGCGACCTCGCCGTGTTGCCGGATCAGCCGGTACCAGGCCCGGTGGGCCTCGAGGATGGTGACCTTCTGTTCGATGATCGCGGGGATCAGGGCCTCGAAGACGAGCCCGGAGCGGCCCAGCCAGACGCCGGGGTTGCGCCGACGGACCTCGGCCAGGCCGGCGTGCGCACCGAGGTCGAGACCGGTCCAGTCGTCGCCGTCGCCGAGCAGGGCGGGCACCGCGGCGATGCACCACTCGGCGCCTGGCCCCCAGGCGCTGGCGTCGATCACGCCGTCGATCCCCTGCCGCAGCAGCAGGGTCACGGGACCCAGCGGCGTGCGCTGGGTGCGCCACAGGCCGGCGGCATCGGCGCGCGCGGTGGGGTCGCCCCGGCCACGGCGGTGCGGGGCCATGGTGGCCACCAGGTCCACCGTGCGCCGGGGCGCGTACCGCGTGGTGACCGCCGGCGCCGCGGCTGGATCGAAGTTCATCCCCTCGAGGTTAGTCCGCGCCGCTGACGGTCTGGGGCGACCACCCCAACTGTTGCCGCTGCGGACAAATGCATCCGGTGCGCCGGGACCACTTGTCCGCACGGGCAACAGTTGTGCTCGGTGGCCGGTGCTCAGCGCGGCGCGCTGGTGCTCGAGCGCATCACCAGGTTGGTCGGCGCGCGCGTGAGCCCGGGGGAGACCGGCACCGACGGTTGCTCGAGCGCCACCAGCAGGGACTGCACGGCCATCCTGGCCTGGTTGCGCGGGTGTTGTTCGATGGTGGTGAGCCTGAACATCTCGGCATACGGATGCCCGTCGATGCCGATCACCGACAGCTCGGACGGAACCTGGATGCCCAACTCCCTGGCCGCGACGATGAGGCCGATGGCGATCTCGTCGCTCGCCGCGAACACCGCCGTCGGCCGCCGGTGCGGGTCGCCGAACAGGGCCAGGCCGGCGCCGTATCCGCCGGGAACCGTGAAGGCACACGGCGCGAAACAGCCCTCGGTGGGCAGCCCGGCGGCCCGCATGGCCTCGTTGAAACCGCTCAGCCGCTTCGTGTGCACGGCGAAGTCCATCTGGTCCACCTGGTCACCGCCGATGTGACGGATGTCGGTGTGGCCGAGACTGAGCAGGTGTTCGGTGGCCAGCCGGGCGGCCGCGATGTCGTCGATCGCGATGGTGTGCACCCCGGGGATCTCGCCGCCGATGCCCACCAGGGGTCGGCCCAGCCGGTGCAGGAGCTGGACCTCGGCGTCGCTGAGCTCGACGCCGACGGAGATCACCCCGTCGAACCGCTTGCGGGCGAGGAAGAAATCGAAGACCCGCTCGCGCTCCACCGAGGGTTCGGGCAGGTTGTACAGCGTCATGTCATAGCCCTCGGCGAGGAGGGACTGCTCCAGGCTCTCGAGGATCTCGGAGAAGAACCACCGGCTGATGAACGGAATGATCACGCCGACGCTCTGGGTGCGTCCGGTCACCAGGCTGGCCGCATTGGGCGAGGCGACGTAGCCGATTTGGGCGGCGGCGGCGACGACCCTGCTGCGCGTCTCGTCCGACACGTAGCCGCGCCCGCTGAGGGCCCGGGAAGCCGTGGCCTTGGCGACACCGGCGAGGCGTGCGACATCCGCGATGGCGCTCATGCCAGCCTCCCCGTCGTTGGAACCGCTGTGCACACCATAGCCGCTCGGCGGCCGGGGTGGAATCGGTTCCAGAAAGTCGCAACCGAAGTGTGACCACCGCGCGCGGCACCACTCGTGAGAGCGCGACCTTTGCCAATTCGTAACCTATTCGGGCTTGTGGCGAGCGGATCTGTGCCGTACTTTATGGTGTGGAACCGGTTCCTTATGCAACCGTTTCCAGATTCGTGACCAGAGCACCCGCAACACACATTCGGCCCGACCGCACACCCCGGAACGGCCACAAGCAACACTCAACGAGGAGGATTTGCATGAGCGTGAAACAGCATCGCCGGCTCTTCGTCCCGATCGCTGCCGCGGCAGTGATGGGACTGGCTTTGACCGGCTGTACGGGCGACATCGCCGCCCAGACCGCAGAAGACACCGACTGCGCCGACTACGAGGCCTACGGCGAGTTCGAGGGCAACCCCGAAGTGACCATCGGCGGCACCATCCAGGATGACGAAGCCGACCGGCTCGTCCAGTCCTGGGCCGACTTCCAGGCGTGCACCGGCATCGCCGTGAACTACACGGGCACCAAGGAGTTCGAGGCTCAGATCGCCGTTCTCGCCGAGGGTGGCAGCGCCCCGGACATCGGAATCATTCCGCAGCCCGGCCTGTTCAACAAGCTCGCGGATGCGGGATTCCTGGAGCCTGCCCCCGAGGCAGTCGAAGCCAACGTGGACGAATGGTGGTCCGAGGCCTGGAAGGGCTACGGCACCGGCTCCGACGGCACCTTCTACTCCGCGCCGCTGATGGCGAGCATCAAGGGCTACGTCTGGTACTCCCCGACGGAGTTCGAGGAAAAGGGCTACGAGATTCCCAAGTCCCTCGATGAACTGAACGAGCTGACCGCCACCATCGCGGCCGACTCCGCTGAAGGCGCCAAGCCCTGGTGTGTGGGACTCGGCTCCGGCGACGCCACCGGCTGGCCGGGCACCGACTGGATCGAGGACTACGTCCTCCGTCAGGCCGGCGCGGAGACCTACGACAAGTGGGTCACCCACGAGATCCCGTTCAACGACCCGGCAATCGTCGAGGCGTTCAACTCGGTCGGCGAGACCATCCTCAACCCGGACTACGTCAACGGCGGACTGGGTGACGTGACGTCGCTCATCTCCACCGAGTTCGGCGATGCCGGCCTTCCGATCCTCGACGGCACCTGCTCGCTCCACCACCAGGCCTCGTTCTACGAGGGCTTCTGGAAGAACGCTGATGGCTCCGAGGTCACCGTCGCACCCGACGGCGATGTCTACGCCTTCCTGCTGCCGCCCGCAAAGGCCGGCGACCAGCAGGCCGTCACCGGTGGTGGCGAGTTCGTCGGAGCGTTCAAGTCGAGCGACGAGATCACCGCTGTGCTGACCTACCTCTCCAGCGACACCTGGGCGAACAACCGGGTCGAGCTGGGCGGCGTGATCAGCGCCAACACAGGTCTGGATGCCTCCCTGGCCTCCAGCGACATCCTGAAGCAGAGCGTGGAGATCCTGCAGGATCCCGACTCCGTGTTCCGCTTCGACGGCTCCGACCTCATGCCCGGCGCCGTTGGCACCGATTCCTTCTGGAAGGGCATCGTGGGCTGGGTTAGCGGCGACGACACCCAGAAGGTCGTCGACACCATCGAGTCGAGCTGGCCGAAGAGCTAGTTCCACTTATCGGGGTGGGTCCGCCGCGAGGCGGGCCCACCCCCGCATGACCCCCCACACTTCACACCACCCCCTCTCGACACCATTAGAAGGGTCCGGCCAATGACGACCGCAGATCTGCTCGGCAAGATAATTCAGGTGGTAGCGGCGCTTGCCGCCTTCTCGCTCGTTATCGGGCTTGTGCTGTTCCTTATCGACAAGGCGCCCAAACGCGGGCGCGACTACTGGCAACTCGCCTTCTTCCTGCTTCCCGCCCTGATCCTGCTGGCGGTCGGACTCATCTACCCCGCCTTCCGCACCTCGCTGCTGGCCTTCAGCAACAGCTCCGGCGACTGGGTGGGCGGCGAGAACTTCGTCTGGATGTTCACTCAGCCGGCAGCATTGATCACCCTCGGCAACACCGTGATCTGGGTCGTCGTGGTCCCGATCCTCTCCACCGCCATCGGCCTGGCCTACGCGATGTTCATCGACAAGTCCCGTGGCGAGAAATACTTCAAGGCTCTGGTCTTCATGCCCATGGCGATCTCGTTCGTCGGCGCCGGCATCATCTGGCGCTTCGTCTACGACTACAAGTCCGGCGGCAACGAACAGATCGGCCTGCTCAACCAGATCATGGTCTGGTTCGGCGCCGAACCCGTGCAGTGGCTGCAGACCTCGCCGATCAACACGTTCCTCCTGATCGTGGTGATGATCTGGATCCAGACCGGTTTCGCGATGGTCATCTGTTCCGCTGCCATCAAGGGCGTGCCGACCGAGCAGATCGAGGCCGCGCAGCTGGACGGCACCAACCCGTGGCAGCGGTTCACCAACGTGACCCTGCCGGGCATCCGCGGGTCGCTGGTCGTGGTGATCACCACCATCTCGATCGCCACCCTCAAGGTGTTCGACATCGTGCGCACCATGACCGCCGGTAACTTCAACACCAGCGTCATCGCCAACGAGATGTACACCCAGGCCTTCCGCGCCGGCGAGCAGGGCCGAGGCGCCGCGCTCGCGATCGTGCTGTTCCTGCTGGTGCTGCCGATCGTCATCTACAACGTACGAGTCCTGCGTCAGCAGAGGGAGATCCGATGAGCGACAACGTAGTCGACCTGCCCATCCCGGGCGCGACCAAGGCCAAGGCCGACACCACCGCCGAAGTGGTGGGCAAGTCCGCGCGGGTGAAGCGGCGGCTCACGTCGCGCACGGCTACGGTCGTGGCCCTCGTCATCGCGGTTCTGTGGACCCTGCCCACCTTCGGGCTGTTCATCTCGTCCTTCCGGCCGGCGGGCCTGATCAGCACCACCGGGTGGTGGACGATCTTCCAGAACCCCGGCTTCACCCTGGACAACTACCAGGAGGTGCTGTTCAGCACCTCGCAGTCGTCGCCGCAGCTGGGCGCCTACTTCGTGAACTCGCTGGCCATCGCCATCCCGGCCACGCTGTTCCCGCTGGTTCTCGCCGCGATGGCCGCGTACGCCTTCGCCTGGATCAAGTTCAAGTGGAGCGGCACCCTCTTCGTGCTGATCTTCGCCCTGCAGATCGTGCCGCTGCAGCTCGCGTTGATCCCGCTGCTGCAGATGTTCACCCAGTTCCTGCGACCCGGTCAAGCCTGGGTGCACGACCTGATCCCGATGATCCCCGAGCAGGGTTACCTGCCGGTGTGGATCGCGCACACGATCTTCGCGCTCCCGCTGGCGATCTTCCTGCTGCACAACTTCATCTCCGAGATCCCCGGCGAGGTCATCGAGGCGGCCCGGGTGGATGGCGCCAGCCACGGTCAGGTCTTCTTCCGCATCGTGCTGCCGCTGGCCGTTCCGGCGCTGGCATCGTTCGCGATCTTCCAGTTCCTCTGGGTCTGGAACGACCTGTTGGTGGCGTTGATCTTCTCGGGCGGTACCCAGGATGTGGCGCCGCTCACGCAGAGGTTGGCGGAACTCACCGGCACCAGAGGCCAGGACTGGCAACGTCTGACGGCGGCCGCGTTCGTGTCACTGATCGTGCCGCTGATCGTGTTCTTCAGCCTGCAGCGCTACTTCGTGCGCGGCCTGCTGGCCGGCTCGACCAAGGGATAACTCTCCAGCGTGACCGGCGCCGGCACTGGCACCGGCTGCGACGGACCGGCCCCGGGATTCCGGGGTCGGTCCGCTGTCTTAGAGTGAAACCATGAGCGGAACGCACGGTGGCGGGGGACGTCCCCCGGAAGAGTTCCGAGGGCGCCGCAACCGGGTCAGCGGTGATGACTCGGCCGCCCAGAAGGCGCAGAACGCCGAGGCGCCCGAGATCCCCAACCTGCTCGGACGCATCCGGGCCCTGTTCGCCCCGCACACGCGGAAGCTCATCGTCACCGTCATCCTGGTGCTGATCTCCGCGGGACTGTCGGTGCTGCCGCCGTTGCTCATCCAGCGGGCCTTCGACGACGGCCTGTTCCCACCATCCGGCGGCCCCAACCTGCCCACGCTGACCGTGCTGGTGGCCCTGATGATCGCGGCCTACCTCACCACGGCGCTGCTGGGCGTCTGGCAGACCTGGCTCACCGCCACCGTGGGCAACTCGGTGATGGGCGAACTGCGGGTGCGGCTGTTCACCCACCTGCAGGCGATGGAGCTGAGCTTCTTCACCCGCACCAAGACCGGCGTGATCCAGTCCCGGCTGCAGAACGACGTCGGCGGGGTGGCCAGCGTGCTCACCAACACGGTCTCCAGCGTGCTCGGCAACGCCGTCACCGTGATCGCCGCGTTCGTGGCGATGCTGCTGCTCAACTGGCAGCTGGCGATCGTTGCCGTGATCCTGATGCCGATCCTCGTGTTCGCGCAACGCCGGGTGGGCCAGGTGCGCGCGCGCATCGCCGGCAAGACCCAGGAGTCGCTCTCCGACATGACCGCCATCACCCAGGAGACCCTGAGCGTGTCCGGCATCCTGCTCTCCAAGAGTTTCACCCGGCAGAAGGCCGAGATCGCCCGGTACTCCGACGAGAACGACAACCAGGTGCACCTGCAGGTCAGCCAGCAGATGAGCGGCCAGTGGTTCTTCGCGATGGTCAGCATCTTCCTCTCCAGCATCCCGGCCATCGTCTACCTGGTCGCGGGCCTGCTACTCAGCAACGGCGCCACCGACATCACCGCGGGCACCGTCGTGGCGTTCACCACGGTGCAGGCCCGGCTGCTGTTCCCGCTGCTCGGCCTGATGCGGGTGGCCCTGGACCTGCAGACCTCCAGCGCCCTCTTCGCACGCATCTTCCAGTACCTCGACCTCACCCCGGCCATCACCGACGCACCCGACGCCCGCCCCGTGCCCGCTGTCACGGGCGGGGTGCGGTTCGACGCCGTCACCTTCGCCTACCCGGATGCCCCGGCCGACGCCCGGCCCACCCTCGACGCGGTCTCGTTCACGATCGAACCCGGCGCGTTCGCCGCCTTCGTCGGGCCCAGCGGCGCGGGCAAAACCACGGTGTCGTACCTGATCCCACGGTTCTACGAGGCCACCGGTGGCCGGGTGCTCTTCTCCGGGGTCGACGTGCGCGACCTCGAGCAGGAATCCCTGGTCTCGCACATCGGCATCGTCAGCCAGGAGACCTACCTCTTTCACGCGACCATCGCCGAGAACCTCCGGTACGCCAAGCCAGAGGCCACGGATGCCGAGCTCGAGATCGCCGCGCGGGCGGCGAACATCCACAACACCATCGCCTCGTTCCCGGATGGCTACGACACGCTGGTCGGCGAGCGGGGCTACCGGCTCTCCGGCGGGGAGAAGCAGCGGGTGGCGATAGCCCGGGTGCTGCTCAAGGACCCCGAGGTGCTGATCCTCGACGAGGCCACCAGCGCGCTCGACGCCATCTCGGAACGGGTGGTGCAGGCCGCGCTGGACACCGCCTCCCGCGGTCGCACGACCATCGCCATCGCCCACCGCCTCTCGACCGTCGTCACCGCGGACGTGATCTTCGTGGTCGACGGCGGCCGGGTGGTCGAGAGCGGCACCCACCGGGAGTTGCTCGCCGCCGGCGGCACCTATGCGTCCCTCTACGCCGAGCAGGCCCCCGAGCGGCTGCCCGAAGCCTGACCCGTTTCGCGAGCGCCCTCGCGAGAGCGGCCATGTGGCTGCGTCACGCCGCTGAGGCAACCACAACACCGCTTTCGCGACCAGGGGGGTTCGCGTGAGCGGGCCGGTCAGCGGGCGGCGAGCATCGATTCCATCAGGGCGATCTCGGCCTCTTGGGAGATGATCACCGAGTTGGCGAAGCCCAGGACCGAGGTGTTGTTGGCGCGGTCCTGCACGGCCTCGGCCATCTCCACGGCGCCGAGGTGGTGGGCGATCATCAGGGTGAGGAACTGGCGTTCGGCGTCGACACCGGTCGCCGCCGTGAGGGCGGCGATCTGCTCGCCGGTGGCGAGCCCCGGCATCGGTTCGCCCGGCGTGTGGGCGCCGTCGGTGTGGGCGTGCCCCGCATCGGAGCGGCCGGGCCGGGTCATCCAGGTCATCGACGGTTCGGGGCCGGCCTGGGACAGGTCCCACTCGGTGAGCCAGCCGTAGAGCTGGCCCGCCTGCTGCTGCTGGGTCAGGGCGATGTCGTAGCCGAGCCGGCGCACGGCCTCGTCGGTCGTGCGATCACGGATGATCATGGCCAGCTCCGCACCCTGCAGGTGGTGCACCTGCATGTCCCGCGCGAAGCCCGCTTCGGCGCTCGTTGCGGTGGGGGTGGGGTTGTCGATCGTGCTCAGCCGGCCGACCGAGAAGCCGATCAGCCCGACCAGGGCAACCGCGACCGCCGCCGCAACGATGAGGGTGATGCGGCGGGCGCCCGGACTACGCCTTGCCGGGGGCATCGACACCGCCGGTGCACGGGGCGCCGGGCTCCGGCACCGAGTTGCTCTGCCAGTACTCCTCGATGAACTCCGCGATCCGCTCGTCATCCGCGGAGTCGACCGCCAGCTGGGTGTTCCAGCCGCTCAGGACGATGGGGGAGGGCAGGTCGTCGAACGGGGACAGCACGACGTAGGTGGACGGCAGGAGGTCACGCAGCGTGGTCAGGTCGGCGTCACTGATGGCGGCGTCGTAGGTGATCCACAGCGCACCGTGTTCCAGGGCGTGCACGGCATACTCGTTGGGCACGGGTTCGGTGTAGACGCCGCAGTTCAGCCAGGTGGGGTTGTGCTCACCGCCGGCCGGAGGGGTCTGCGGGTAGGTGACCGCGGTCTGAACGTGGGCGGAGCTGTTCTCGAAGGTCTCCACTCCCTCGATCGCGGTGCCGTCGCCGCCGGCGGAGTAGCTCGGCGCCTGCGGGGTGAGCACAATCGAGGTGATCAGCAGGCCGATGACGGCGACGGCCACCGTGATCCCGCTGATCAGGCCGATGCGCCGGTTGCGGGCGCTGCGCTTCTGCTCCCGGTGGTACTGCTCGAGCTTCTGGGCGCGCTGCGCGGCCCGTTGCTGCTTGACGCCGGGCTTGGGCGACGACGTTCCGGATGAGCCGGCGGGCGGGGCAGGGGTCACGAGGGGCCTCTTTCATTTGCTGTGCTCTCATTCGAACGCATAGACCAGCGCTCACCCTTCCCTGGAACGCGATCTCACAGACGGTTCTCAGGCTGGTCGGGGTCGGCGCAGCCGGACTAGAGTGAGGGGGTGATCATCCTGACGTCGTGTCCCTGTCGCTGCTGTCTCTAGCCGACTCGCGCACCTCACCTTCGGTTCCAGGACCACTCTCCCGGCCGGCGGATACGCCTGCATCGTTCCGCGCCACGTCACTCGACGTAAGGACCATCAATGAAAATCGCTGACACCATCCTCGACCTCATCGGCAACACGCCGCTGGTCAAGCTGCACAAGGTCACGGAAGGCGTTTCCGCCACCGTGCTCGTCAAGCTCGAATACCTCAACCCCGGCGGGTCCGCCAAAGACCGCATCGCCACCCGCATCATCGACGCCGCCGAACGCGACGGAAGCCTGTTGCCCGGCGGCACGATCGTCGAGCCCACCTCGGGCAACACCGGCGTCGGCCTGGCCCTGGTGGCCCAGCAGCGCGGCTACAAGTGCATCTTTGTGCTGCCGGACAAGGTCGGCGAAGACAAGCGCAACGTGCTCACCGCGTACGGCGCCGAGATCGTCGTGACGCCGACATCCGTGGCGCCCGACGACCCGGAGTCGTACTACAGCGTCTCGGACCGCCTCACCAAGGAGATCCCCGGCGCCTTCAAGCCCAACCAGTACGCCAACCCGAACGGGCCGCTCAGCCACTACGAGTCGACCGGGCCGGAGATCTGGCGCGACACCGACGGCACCGTCACCCACTTCGTAGCCGGCGTGGGCACCGGCGGCACCATCACCGGAACCGGCCGCTACCTGCGCGAGGTGTCGAACGATGCCGTGCGCATCATCGGCGCCGACCCCGAGGGATCGGTGTACTCCGGCGGCACCGGCCGGCCCTACCTCGTCGAGGGTGTCGGCGAGGACTTCTGGCCCGGAGCGTACGACCCGGCCGTGCCGCACGAGATCATCGCTGTCTCCGACGCGGATTCCTTCGCCATGACCCGCCGTCTCGCCCTCGAGGAGGGCATCCTGGTGGGCGGATCGAGCGGAATGGCTGTCGTCGCCGCGTTGCGCGCCGCGAAGGACCTGCCCGCCGACGCCGTGGTCGTGGTGCTGCTGCCGGACGGCGGTCGCGGCTACCTGGGCAAGATCTTCAACGACGGCTGGATGCGCAGCTACGGTTTCTCCAACGCGCCCGCCGGCCACACCGTCGCCGACCTGCTGCACTCCAAAACCGGCACCCTGCCGGCGTTCGTCTACGTGCACCCGAACGACACCGTGCGCGACGCCATCGAGACGATGACCTCGGCGAGCGTGTCGCAATTGCTCGTGCTCGCCGCCAAGCCGCCCGTGGTGATGGGCGAGGTGGTGGGGTCGCTCGACGAGCGCAGCCTGATGGGCCGGGTGTTCTCCGGCGAGGCCAAGCTCACCGACAAGGTGGGTTCGATCGTGGGCGACGCGTTGCCGTTGATCGGCGTGAACGAGCCCGTCGGTTCCGCTCGCGCCGCCTTCGCCGAGCACGACGCCCTGCTCGTCACCGACGGTGGCAAGCCGCTCGGCGTGATCACCCGGCACGACCTGCTCACCTACCTCAGCGTTTAGCTCCCGCCCGCGCCGACCAGCGCCAGGCCGGACACGTCCCGAATTGTGAAAGAGACCACACCATGAGCACGACCGAGAACAAGAAGTTCAACACCATCGCAATCCACGCCGGCCAGGAGTTCGACCCGAGCACCGGTGCCGTCATCCCGCCGATCTACCAGACCTCCACCTACGTGCAGGAGAGCATCGGCGTGCTCCGCGGCGGCTACGAGTACAGCCGCGGCGGCAACCCCACCCGCACGTCGCTGGAGACCATGCTCGCCGCGCTCGAGGGCGGCAAGCACGGGCTCTCCTTCGCCAGCGGCCTTGCCGCCGAGGACAGCCTGCTGCGCGCCGTGCTCGTTCCCGGCGACCACGTGGTGCTCGGCAACGACGTCTACGGCGGAACGCACCGGCTGATCAATCGGGTGCACGGCGCCTGGGGCGTGCGCAACACCACCGTGGAGATGAGCGACCTGGCCGCCGTCGAGGCCGCGATCATCCCCGGCGAGACCAAGATCCTCTGGGTGGAGACGCCGAGCAACCCGCTCATGAAGATCAGCGACGTCGCGGGTCTCGTGGAGGTCGGCCACCGGCACGGCGTGCTCGTGGTGGTCGACAACACCTTCGCGTCCCCGGCCCTGCAACAGCCGCTGGCCCTCGGCGCCGACGTGGTCGTGCACTCCACCACCAAGTACCTCGGCGGGCACTCCGACGTCATCGGCGGCGGCCTGGTGATGAACGACGACGACCTCGCCGAGAAGACCGCGTTCATCCAGTTCGCGGCCGGCCCGGTATCGGCGCCGCTGGACGCCTGGCTCACCGTGCGCGGCATCAAGACCCTCGCGGTGCGGATGGAACGGCACAGCAGCAACGCCCTCACCATCGCCCGGTACCTGCAGACGCACCCGGCGATCGAGAAGGTCTACTACCCGGGTCTGGAGAGCCACCCCGGCCACGAACTCGCCAAGCGCCAGATGAGCGCGTTCGGCGGCATGCTGTCCCTCGCGTTCAAGGGCGGCGAGAGCGCGGCCCGCCTCTTCGCCGAATCGATGGAGCTGTTCCAGCTCGCCGAATCGCTCGGCGGTGTCGAGTCCCTGGTGAACTACCCGTCCGAGATGACCCACGCCTCCGTGCGGGGCACCGAGCTCGAAGTGGCCACCAACATCGTGCGCCTGTCGGTGGGCATCGAAGACATTGACGACCTGCTCGCCGACCTCGCTCAGGCGCTGCCCGCCGAGTGACGTTCGGGGCGCCCGCCCTCGATGGATGCGGCGGGCGCCTACCCGATGCGGGTCAGGACCGTGAACGACATCGCTGAATCCGACCCGTTGATGCAGGTCTGGTACAGCAGGTCGTAGCCGCGGGGCACGTCGCTGGTGCCGTCGGTGTGCGCGTCGAGAACCGCGACGACGTCGCCCACCAGATAGGAGCCCGAGCGCACTCCGGTGAGCGTGATGACGGTGCCGCTGCCCGGGAATGCCGAGCCGCCGCAGGACCAGTGCTCCGCGATGACCGCCACGCCGTAGCGCGCGGCGACGTCGACGGCCCCGTTGCAGGCGTCGATCTCGGTTTGGAATCCGCTGGTCCAGACGTGTTTGGCGAGCGTCGCTGCGCCCGACGTCGCGGTGCCGCCGGTGCCCGGTCCACCGGATGCACCGGCGCCCTCGACCGTGGCGATGGCGGGTTCGGCCGCGACGCGAGCGGCTTGGGCCTGCGCCGCTTGTGCCGCCTCCTCGACCGCCAGGCGCTCCTGCTCGGCCTGCCAGTCGGCCACGGCGGCCGCGACGGCCTCGGTCGCCCGAGCGAGTTCGTCGGTGAGCGCGGCCAGTGAGTCGTCGATCCCGCTCTGCAGCCGGCCGGCGGCCGCGCTGAAGTCGGCCCAGGCCGAGAAATAGCTTCCGGTGCTCCGGTGCGAGTCCACCAGGCGGCCGGCCTGGTCGAGTACGCCATCGGCCCGCGCGGCCTCGATCGTGGTGGAGCGGATGACGGCGGCCAACTCCGCCCGCGTGCCTTCGGTGAGTACCCGGCCGGCGCTGTCGGCCAGCGCGACGCGGGCCGGCGCCAGCACCGCGACTGCGTCGCCGATCATCGAGGCGGCGGAATCCCGTTGCGCCGTGAAGGCACCGACGGCGCTGAGATACGGCTCTGACGTCGCCATCGGCGCGCCGGCTTCCGATGGGAATGCCGCGGAAGCGGCGGGGGAGGCGGGGGCAGCGAGGGCGAGCCCGCCGGCCAGCAGCAGAAGTGGGGCGCCCAGAGCTGCGAGCCAGGCGCGCGCCCGGCGGCGCACGGTGGGACGCCGGGCGGCTGGTGTGCCCGTGGGAGTTCTCAACGACCTCATGGCGCTCGCCCCTAGGCCGCCCACCTTCGGGAGTGGGCGGCCCAGACAGTAAACGCCCAAACGGTGAAACTGAATAGTCCTCAGGTGAGACTAGAGACGCGCGCCGGCCGTGGCGCCGCCCGGAAGCCCGCCCGGTCAGCGCCGGGGAATGCGTGCTGCTGCGCCCTGGTGGCGCGACCGGCGCGCCCAGATCAGGGCCAGGAGCCCGGCGAACAATGCGCCCGCCGCCACCGATCCGATCACGGCAGCGTTGGTGCCGGTGCTGGCCAGTGCTCGCGGGGTTCCGGAGCTCACGGTGACACTATCGACGGCGTCGCCGGTCACGGCCGGCGCGGCCGGTGCGGTGGGGTCGGCTTCGGTTGTCGGGTCTGGCAGGATGACCGGGTCGATCGCCGGGTCGGGGTTCGGCACGACCGGCGGCACCGGCACCATCACGGCGGGTGTCGTGGGATCGGCCGCGAACTCGAGGAGCGCCGGCAGCGCCAGTCCGTCGTAGTCGAAGACGGCCTGGTTCTCCCAGGCGTTGCCGGAGGCGGGGTCGGCCGGGTCCCAGCCCGCGCCGGGAACGGCGGTCCATGCCGGCTCCCAGTAGACGACGCCCAGGCCGCGTCCGCCCGGAGCCGCGGCGACGACATCCTGAACGGCCCGGAAGTTGGCCGCCTGCCCAGCCGGAGTCGCCGGGTACCCGGTCACCAGCATGGCCGGGTCGGTGACGACGTTCTCCCAGGCCGGATTGGCGTCGTCGGCCAGGGTGAACGGGTACGAGGTCTCCACGACCAGGACGTCGCGGTCGTACCGGTCGGAGAGCACGGTGACGGCGTTCTGCAGGTCGGCGAGAGTGCCGTGCCAGTAGCCGTAGTACGACAACCCGACCAGATCGAAGGGCACGGACCTGGCGGTGACCTCGTCGAACCACCAGGTGAGGCCGCCGATGCCGTTGTTGATGTTGGTGAGGTGCAGGAGCACCTTCGTCGTCGGGCTGACCGCCGTGACGGCGGTGGACCCGGCGGTGAGGAAGCCCGCCAGGGTGTCCCACTGCGCGCCGGTGACGGTGTCGGTGCTGTCGACGTCCCAGGTCTGGCCCAGCGGCCAGAGCATGCCGGGGTTGATTTCGTTGCCGACCTGGGCGGCGTACGGCGTGACGCCGGCATCCACCAGGGCGGTCATCACCGCTGTGGTGTAGTCGGTGAGGGCCACTGTCATCTGCGCGGCGGTCATACCCACCCAGGCCGCGGGCACGCCCTGCGCGCCCGGGTCGGTCCACCGGTCTGAGTAGTGGAAGTCGACGAGCACCTGCATGCCGGCGGCCTCGGCGCGGAGCGCCATCGCCACGACATCGGCGGTGTCGTTGTAGCCGTCGGCCGGGTCGACCCAGACCTTGAGGCGCACGAGGTTGGCGCCGGCGTCGGCGAAGGCCTCCACCGGATCGACCGCGGAACCGTCGGCGCCGAAATAGCCGGCCCCGTGGTCTTCGTTGCGGGGCACACCCGACAGGTCGGCGCCGCGGATGTCCCTGGTCACTTGGCCGGCGGCCAGCGTCACGGAGTCCAGACTGGCCCAGGCGCCGGCGCCGTCAGTGCTGAGGGCGACCGTGCACGAGTCCCCGGCGACGTACGCGCTCACCGAGAGCTGCAGCCACCTGTCGTCGGTTTCGGTGGACGGCACGGTGGTGCTGCCGTCCAGCGTGCATCCGGTGGTCACCAGGTGGGAGGAGCCGACCGGTCCGCCGGATTTCACCGCCGCGCTGAAGGTCCACCAGCCCGGGGTGAGGCCGGTGACCGTGTGCGCCGTCGTGACATTGCCGGCCGCGGCCAACCACTGGTTGAGCCGGTGGTCCGAGGCCTGCCCGCCCGGCTCGACCGTGGCGGCCCCCAGGGTGCCCGTGCTGGTCCAGCCGTCCAGGCCGGACTCGAATCCCGCGTTGCCGACCTCGGGTGCCGGCGCGGCCGCGGCCGGAGCGACGGCGAGGGGGGCCAGGCCCACACCGGACCCGATCAGAACGGCCGCCGCACCTCCCACGATCGTGACGAGTCTGGAACGTCGCCGGGCGGCGTGGGACCAGGGTGCTTTCATGTGTCCTCCTTGACAGATACAGCGGATGCAGCGTGGGCGGTGCGGTGGTGAGTCTGGGGGCCGGGGCGCGGACCAGTCACGCGCCCCGGCGGGGTGCTACCTGGCGCGGTGAACCACCCGGGTCGAGCCGGCCGGCACGAGCACGGTGCCGGCGGCCGCGGCCCCGGTGAGCAGCTCGGTGCCGGTGGCCGGGCAGGACTGGTCGGCATCCGTGTGGTTGATCAGGAACAGGAACTCGTCGGTGTCGGTGGACCTGGTGATGGTCTCGACGCCGTCGATGCCCAGGGCCGCGTCGATGCCGGCGGTGTTGAGCGCGTCCAGCAGCAGCGAGTCCAGGTCGGCACCGGTGAGCTTGGTCGAGATGTACCAGGCCGACCCCGCACCGAAGGCGTTGCGGGTGAGGGCCGGGCCGCCGGCCGCGGGGCCGTCCAGGTAGCGGGCCAGGACCTCGGCGGTGGAGACCTCGATGTCGTCGGTCCAGGCGGTTCCGGTGCGGGAGTCGCTGAGGGTGACGGTCTCATTCTCGTGCAGCGGCAGGAATTCGGGGATGGCGAGGCCGAGCACCTCGCGCAGCGCACCGGGCGCTGCGCCGGGGTAGACGGTGTCGTTGGTGTCGACGATGCCCGAGAAGTAGGAGACGACCAGGTGACCGCCGTCCCGCACGTAGCCGGTGAGATTGGCCGCTGCCTCGGTGCCCACCAGGTAGAGGCTGGGCGCGATGACGAGGTCGTAACCGCTCAGGTCGTTGGTCGGATGCGCGAAGTCCACCGACACGTTGCGGTTCCAGAGCGCCGTGTAGAAGGCCTCCAGGCGTTCCCGGTGGCCGAGCTCGGCACTCGGGCGCCACTCGAAGTCCTGGGCCCAGAACGACTCGGTGTCCCAGAGCAACGCGACACGGGCGTGCACGCGGGAGCCGCGCACGGCTTCGAGCGAGCCGAGGGTTTCGCCGAGGGCGACGACCTCGCGCCAGACCCGGGTCTCGGCTCCGGCGTGCGGCAGCATGGCGGAGTGGAACTTCTCGACCCCGAACCTGGAGGCCCGGAACTGGAAGAACAGGATGCCGTCGGCGCCTCGGGCCAGGTGGGACAGTGAATTGCGGGCCATCTCGCCGGCGCGCTTGGCGATGTTGCGGGGCTGCCAGTTCACCGCTCCGGTGGAGTGCTCCATCAGGATCCAGGGTGCCCCGCCGGCCAGCGACCTGGTGAGGTCGGCATCCATCGCCAACAGCACGTGGTTGTCGGCGCGTTCGGCCACCAGGTAGTGGTCGTTGGCGACGATGTCCACCTCACGGGCCCACTTCCAGTAGTCGGCCGAGAGGCAGTTCGTGGCCATGAAGTTGGTGGTCACCGGGATGTCCGGGGTGAACCGGCGGATGACGTCGCGCTCGTTGATGTAGCACTCGAGCAGCGCATCGGAGGTGAACCGGTGGAAGTCCAGGCGCTGGGCCTGGTTGCTGACCGAGGCGGACTGGCGCGGCGCGTCGATTTCGTCCCACTCGCCGTAGACCTGGCCCCAGAAGGTGGTGCCCCACTTCTGATTGAGGGTGTCGAGGGTGCCGTAGCGCTTCTGCAGCCACACCCTGAAGGCGGCGACCGAGTGGTCGTCGTAGGAATCACTGATCGGGGCGCCGTATTCGTTGTGCACGTGCCAGAGCACCAGCGCCGGGTGCTTGCCGTACCGGCGGGCGAGCTGCTCGGTGATGGCGGCTGCGGCACGACGGTAGTCGGGGCTGGACGGGCTGACCATGCCGCGGGAGCCGTTGCCCAGCGTAGAGCCGCCCCGGGTGACCGGCCGCGAGTCAGGGTACTTCTTCCAGAACCAGGCCGGCGGTGCGGCGGTCGGGGTGGCCAGGTCGATGTCGATGCCGGCCTCGTGCAGCAGAGTGAAGATGTCGTCGAGCTGGCTGAAGTTGTACTCACCCTCACGCGGTTCCAGGATGCCCCAGGCGAAGATCGCGATGCTGACCAGGTTGATGCCGGCCTGCTTCATCAGCTTGATGTCTTCCAGCCAGGTCTCCCGCGGCCATTGTTCCGGGTTGTAATCGCCGCCGTAGCGGAGGCCGGTCGTGCCCGTCAACCACCGGTCCGTCGTGGGAGGGCTGGCTGGGGATGGGGTGTGGATCGACATTGGTCTGAGACTCCTTCTACTGTGTGCGCTCCCAGTTCTAGCACAGGCAATCGGCATAATCTAGGCGAATGCCGCATGTTGACAACGAAAGATTTGTGTGAATTACTAGTACCGCTCCCAGTTGGCCCCGAGAATCCTCGAGACGGCAGCAGGGCGCCAACACACAGCACCCAGCTTTCATCAAGGAGGACGAATGCGTACGTCAATTCGGGTAGGAGCAGTGGCCATGGCCACCGCCGCAGCGCTGCTCATGTCAGGTTGTTCGGCAAACACGGGCGGAGGTGACGACGGCCCCGTCGAATTGAACTACTGGGCGTGGGCCCCGAACCTCGAAAAGGTCGTGGACATCTGGAACGCGGAGAACCCCGACATCCAGGTCACCGTTCAGAAGCAGGACGGCGGCGACCCGGCGATCACCAAGCTGCTCACGGCCATCAAGGCCGGCAGCGGTGCCCCCGACCTGATTCAGGCCGAGTACCAGAAGATCCCCACCCTGGTCTCGTCGGATGCCCTGGCTGACCTGTCCGAGTACGGCGCCGGCGACATCGAGGATTCCTTCGCCGCCGGCGTCTGGGACTCCGTCACCCTGGGGTCCGACGCGATCTACGCCATCCCGCAGGACAGCGGACCCATGATGTTCTTCTACCGGGCCGACATCCTCGAGCAGCTCGGCCTGGCCGTGCCCACAACGTGGGACGAATACGCCGAGGTCGCTCGCGCCGTGCACGCTGCGGACCCGTCCAAGTACCTGGGCACGTTCTCGTCGAACGACGCGGGCTGGTTCACCGGCATGGCGCAGCAGGCCGGCGCCTCCTGGTGGGGCATCGACGGCGACGCCTGGAGCGTCGACATCGCCGAGACCCCCACCGAGACCGTCGCCGGTTACTGGGGCGGCCTCGTTGAAGAGGGCGTCATCGACAACAAGCCGATGTACACCCCCGAGTGGAACGCCGGACTCAACAACGGCGAACAGGTGGGCTGGCTCAGCGCCGTCTGGGCGCCGGGCGTACTCGGCGGCAACGCCGCAGACACCGCCGGCCTCTGGCAGGCCGCTCCCATGCCGCAGTGGGATGTCGACGCACCCGCAACGGGCAACTGGGGCGGATCGTCTACGGCCGTGACCACGCAGTCCGATCACCAGGAGGAAGCCACCAAGTTCGCCACCTGGCTGAACACCGACGCTGACGCCGTGCAGGCCCTGGTCAAGACGTCGGGCATCTATCCCGCCGACGCCGAGCAGGCCAAGGCCGCGCTCACCGCGCCGCCGGAGTTCTTCAGCAACCAGCCGGACTTCTACGATGTGGCCGCACAGGTGGCGGACACCGTGAGCCCGTTCACCTATGGCCCCAATGTGAACGTGGCGTACAGCGCCTACAACGACGAGTTCGCCAAGGCCGCCGACGCCAAGACGAAGAGCGCCTTCCTCGATGCCGTCGCCGCGATGCAGAAGATCACCACCGCCGACATGAAGAAGAGCGGCTTCACGGTCAAGTAGACGGTCGAATCGACGGTCGAATAGTCGGCCGAACAGGCCCTCGAGTAGACAGTCGAATAACCCAGCGCGGCTCACGCCTCGCTGGTGGGGAGTCCGCCGGCCACCGGGTCGGCGGACTCCCCGCACCATCCATCACCACCACCTAAGATCGCGCCGATTGAGGACAACTCGTGACAGTGACAGAGGCCCCCGCGGCCACCAGGAGCAGCAGCCCGCCGGTACGCCGGGGGCGCGGCACCTTTCGTTCGAGGGTGCTGGTGCCCTACGCGATGCTGGCGCCCGGCATCATCCTCTTCGTGGCGTTCATGGCCGCGCCCATCGTCTACACGCTGTTCCTGAGCTTTCAGAAGACCAAGGTGTCCGGCCTCGGACTCGGCTCCGGTGCCCGCAGCACGGTGTTCGCCGGGATCGACAACTACGTCACGACCCTCACGAACACCGAGTTCGGCGCCAGCGTCGGACGGGTGCTGATCTACGGCTTCATCCTGATTCCGCTGATGCTCGGCCTCGCGCTGCTCTTCGCGTTGCTGCTTGATTCCCGGCGCACCCGCGCCGCCGGCTTCTCCCGCACCGCCATCTTCCTGCCCTACGCCGTGCCCGCTGTCATCAGCTCGCTGCTCTGGGGCTTCCTCTACCTTCCGGCCGTGAGCCCGTTCTACTTCGTCTTCGAGAAGCTGGGCTGGGATGTGCCGTCGCTCCTCTCCTCGGGAGGCGTGACCTTCGCCATCGCCAACATCGCCCTCTGGGGCGGCGTGGGCTTCAACATGATCGTGATGTACACCTCGCTCAAATCGGTGCCGTCCGACATCTACGAGGCCGCCAAACTCGACGGCGCCAGCGAGGTGCAGATCGCGCTCCGCATCAAAATCCCCATCATCGCCCCGGCGATCGTGATGACAGCGCTGTTCTCCATGGTCGCCACCCTGCAGGTGTTCGCCGAGCCCACCACGCTCCGCCCGCTCACCAACTCGCTGTCCACCAGCTGGTCGCCGCTGATGCTGGTCTACCGGGATGCCTTCACCCGCGACGACATCTACTCGGCCGCCGCCACCTCGATCGTCATCGCCCTGGTGACCTTCGCCTTCTCATTCCTGTTCCTGCGCGTCGTGCAGAAACGTGCCTTCGGCCAGGAGGACTGACCCATGACAACCACTCTCACCCCGGCCCGGCCCGACCGCGCCCAGCGCAAGGCGGAGCGCGCCTCGGCCCGCGTCTTCCGGCAGAAGGCCAGCCCGGTCTCCACCGGCATCCTCATCATCGGCGCGATCTACTGCCTGTTCCCCGTGTTCTGGGTGCTGATGGCCGCGAGCAAAGACAGCTCCGAACTCTTCTCCACCTTCACGCTGATGCCCAGCACCCACCTGTGGGACAACATCGTGGAACTCAGCCAGTACCGGGGCGGCCTGTTCTGGCGCTGGGTGCTCAACACCGCGATCTACGCGGGCGTCGGCGCCCTGGCCTCCACCTGGATCTCGGCGATCTCCGGCTACGTGTTGGCCAAGTTCGAGTTTCCCGGCAAGAAGGTCGTCTTCTCCATCCTGCTGATGGGCGTGCTGGTGCCCGGCGTCATCCTCGCCATCCCGCAGTACTTCCTGCTGGCCGAGGTGGGCCTCACCAACACCATGTGGTCGGTGCTGCTGCCGCAGATCATCAGCCCGTACGGCATCTACCTGGCCCGCATCTACGCGGCCGCCTCGGTTCCCACCGAGGTCATCGAGGCCTCCCGCACCGAGGGTGCCGGTGAGCTGTACATCTTCAACCGCATCGCCCTGCCGATGATGGGCCCCGGCCTGGTCACGATCTTCCTGTTCCAGTTCGTGGCCGTCTGGAACAACTTCATGCTGCCCTACATCATGCTCGGCGACGACAAGCTCTTCCCGGTCACCGTGGGCCTGAGCGGCCTGCTCAACCAGGGCGCATCCGCACCGTCGATGTACACGCTCGTGATCACCGGTGCGCTGCTGTCGATCATTCCGCTGATCATCCTGTTCCTGGTTCTGCAGCGCTACTGGAAGGTTGACCTCGCCGCCGGTGCGGTCAAGGCCTGACGGTCGCTAGGCTTCACACGTGACCCCGCCCCCAGCGAAGCGCCGGCCGACCATCGATGACGTGGCCGCGACCGCCGGCGTGTCCAGGGGCACGGTGTCCAGGGTGCTCAACGGCGGTCACTGGGTGAGCCCGGACTCCCTGGCCTCGGTGAACGCGGCCATCAAGAAGACCGGCTACAGGGTCAACCCGCACGCCCGCAGCCTCGCGACCAGCCGGGCGAATTCAGTGGCATTCCTGCTCACCGAATCACACGACCGCCTCTTCGAAGACCCCAACTTCGCGGTGCTGATGCGTGGGGCGTCGAAGGCGTTGTCCGAGCACGACATCTCGCTGGTGCTGATCATGGCCGGCAACGAAGACGAACAACGCCGGGCGACCGAATTCATCACCGCCGGCCACGTCGACGGGGTGCTGCTCGTCTCCTCGCACAGCGGTCGCCGTGGCCTGATTTCGGAGATCATCGCGGCCAACGTGCCGGCGATCGCCTGTGGGGTGCCGCTCGGGTTCGAGAAGAAGATGGGCTACGTGGCCGCGGACGACTACGACGGGGCCCGCGAGATGGTGCGCTACCTGCAGGGCCTCGGCCGCACGCGGGTCGCGACGATCGCCGGGCCGGAAGACACCTCTGGCGGCATGCGCAGGTTCGAGGCGTATGCCGACGAGCTCGGCGCCGCCTTCGACCCGAGCTATGTGGCGCGCGGCGACTACAGCCGGGCCAGCGGTGCCCAGGCCATGACCGAACTGCTGCAGCGCCATCCCGACCTCGACGCCGTCTTCGCCGCGAACGACGTGATGGCCGCCGGCGCCATCGACGTTCTGCTGGCCTCGGGCCGCCGGGTGCCCGAGGATGTGGCCGTGGGCGGCTTCGACGACGCCCCGGTGGCCACCCAGACCACACCGGCGCTGACCACGATGCACCAGCCGTTCGAGCGCATCAGCGAGGAAATGGTGCGGCTGCTGCTGCGCGTCATCGACGGTGAACGTCCTGCGGCGATCGTGCTGCCCACCGACCTGGTGGTGCGCGACAGCGCCTGATCCCAGCAGGGTGCGGGCGCGGCGCGGCTCATGTGACTGTCACATGGGGCCCGTGTTGGGGTATGTGACGGTCACATTCTGCATTCCACCAGCACCTCTGCCGTGCATAATTGGGATGCGTCCACATTTGTGACCGTGCACATTCGAACGAGGCCTCCTCCCGTGCCAGCTGATCTGCCCAAGAGTCGCGCACCCAGCATCCGGGATGTCGCGCGCCTTGCCGGTGTTTCGCACCAGACGGTCTCCCGGGTGCTGAACAACCATCCGAGCATCCGCGATTCGACCAAAGCGCGCGTGCAGCAGGTGATGGATGACCTGCAGTACCGGCCGAACCGGGCGGCCAGGGCGCTGTCCCGCGGCACCTCCCGCACCATCGGCGTGCTGTCGGCGTCGAGCTCGCAGTATGGCCCCGCCAGCAGCATCGCAGCCATCCAGGACGCGGCCCGCGAGGCCGGCTACTACGTCAACACGGCCAACCTGACGTCGGCTGATCCCGAGACCATCGAGGCCGCGGTGGATCACCTCATGCTGCAGTCGGTGGAGGGCATCGTGGTGATCGCCCCGCAGATGCGCGTCTTCGACGTTCTCGAGCAGCTCTCCATGGCCGTGCCCTATGTGACCCTCCAGTCCACCGGGCACCTCAATGAACACGGCCTGTCCTTCGACCAGATCGCCGGCGCCCGCGCCGCGACCCGGCACCTCATCGATCTCGGTCACCGCAACATCTACCACCTCGCCGGTCCGCAGGACTGGATCGAGGCCGAGGCGCGCATGCGCGGCTTCCTCGACGAGATGGGCGCGATGGATGTACCGACGACAGCCCCGATCCTCGGCGACTGGACCGCCGACTTCGGCTACTACGCCGGTCGTGAGTTGCTGCGCGTGCGAGATTTCACCGCGATCTTCTCCTCGAACGACCAGATGGCCCTGGGGCTGATGCATGCCATCCGCGACGCGGGACTCGACATCCCCGGAGACGTCAGCGTGGTTGGATTCGATGATATTCCCGAAGCGGCACACTTCTGGCCACCGCTGACCACGGTGCGACAGGACTTCGCCGAACTCGGCCGACGCTGCATCGCCCTGCTCCTGGACGGCATCACCGACGGCCCGGACCAACAGCGCAGCGCCATCATTCCCGAGCTCATCGTGCGCGGGTCAACGGGCCCACCGGCGTTCTGAGCGTCGCACGCAGAGAGCCTCATTCCGGTGCTCATTCCGGTGCCCATTCCGGTGCCAATTCCGGTGCCAATCTCGGGCGTTACCCAAAAGTGACAAACCTGACTTGACAGATCTTTCCCCGATGTGGCTAACATGAGGTCAGCAATGTGACCGTTCACATTCACCGCAACATCCGCACCACCCGCACCATCTCAGACAAGGGAGTCGATTCTGTGAGCACGTCCACCGCTCAGCCTGCCGCACCGGCCGCCGCTGCAGACGAGTCACACGTCACCGGAATCGACCATGGAACCCTCGCCGACGTCGCCTCCAGCGCGGTGTTCGCGTGAGCACGTTCGGGCCGCAGATCGAAGTGGCGATCGCGCGAGTGCGCGCGGACATCGCCCGGTTGCACGGTGAGCTGACCGCCAACGGCCTGGTCGTCTGGACCGGCGGGAACGTCTCCGGCCGGGTGCCCGGCGCGGACCTGTTCGTGATCAAGCCCTCCGGCGTTGACTACGCCGACCTGGCGCCGGAGAACATGATCCTCTGCGACCTGGACGGCAACGTCATCCCGGAGACCCCCGGCGCCGACCGGTCGCCGTCTTCGGACACGGCCGCGCACGCCTACGTCTACCGGCACATGAGCGAGGTCGGCGGGGTCGTGCACACGCACTCCACCTACGCCACCGCCTGGGCCGCCCGCGGCGAAGAGATCCCCTGCGTGATCACCGCGATGGCCGATGAATTCGGCGGACCGGTCCCAGTGGGCCGGTTCGCGATCATCGGCGACGACACCATCGGCCAGGGCATCGTCGAGGCCCTGACCGGGCACCGCTCCCGCGCCGTGCTGATGCAGAACCACGGCCCGTTCACCATCGGCAAAGACGCCCGCGACGCGGTCAAGGCCGCCGTCATGGTCGAAGACGTCGCCCGCACCGTGCACCTCGCCCGACAGGGCGGCGAGCTCATCCCGATCCCGCAGGCCGCGATCGACTCCCTCTTCAACCGCTACCAGAACGTCTACGGACAAGCACCGCAAGGAGCACTGAAGTGATATCAGCTGCCTCTGCCGCCGGCGCCGCCCACCCCACCGTCATGTCGACAGCCGTCGGCACCGAGGTTTTCCACTATTTCGCCGAGACCGCTCGCACCGAGCTTCTCGTGATCGAGAAAGACCACCATCCCGCGGGATTTCTCCGGCGAGGTGCGTTGGAACCAGACGAATATCGTCTGGCGCAAGGCCTGTAAATCACACCGCACCACCCACGACCCATTTGACATCAATGTCGATTGAAAATACGAAAGGAACCACAGTGAAGAAGAAAGCATTCCTCGCAACCCTGGCTGCCGGAGCCATGGTTATCTCGCTGGCAGCTTGCTCCAGCGGCGGCGGCGACGAGGGAGCCGGCGACGGCGGACTTGTCGGCGTTGCAATGCCCACGAAGTCCTCCGAGCGCTGGATCAACGACGGCAACGCCGTCAAGGAACAGCTCGAAGCCGAGGGTTTCACCGTCGACCTGCAGTACGCAGAGGACGACATCCCCATGCAGGTATCGCAGATCGAGAACATGATCACCAAGGGTGCCAAGGCCCTGATCGTCGCGTCGATCGACGGCACCACCCTCACCAGTGTGCTCCAGGACGCCGCAGACGCCGACATCCCCGTCATCGCCTACGACCGCCTGATCCGCGACACCGAGAACGTCAGCTACTACGCCTCGTTCGACAACTTCAAGGTCGGCCAGCAGCAGGCTTGGTCGCTCCTGAACGGCCTCGGCCTGACCGAGCTGGACGGAACGCCCATCGAGGGTGCCCCGGCCGGTCCGTTCAATGTTGAGCTGTTCGCCGGTTCGCTGGACGACAACAACGCGTTCTTCTTCTACGACGGCGCGATGGATGTCCTCCAGCCGCTGATCGACAGCAAGACGATCGTTGTCAAGAGCGGCCAGACCGACATCGAGCAGGTTGCAACCCTGCGTTGGGATGGTGAAGAGGCACAGAGCCGCATGGAGAACATCCTGACGTCGACGTACTCTGACGGCAGCGTTGTCAACGGCGTGCTCTCCCCGTACGACGGCATCTCACGAGGCATCATTTCTGCCCTCGAGGGTTCCGGCTACTCGCTGGGTGACACCTGGCCCGCGATCTCCGGCCAGGACGCCGAGCTCGACTCGGTCAAGGCCATCGTCGCCGGCGAGCAGTACGCCACGATCTTCAAGGACACCCGCAAGCTCGCTGAGGTCGCCGTTTCGATGACCCTCGCGCTGCTGAACGGTGACGAGCCGGAGATCAACAACACCACCGACTACGACAACGGTGTGAAGGTTGTGGACTCCTACCTCCTCGACTCCACGATCGTGGTCAAGGACAACATCACGCAGGAGCTGGTTGACAGCGGCTACTGGACCCAGGCCGAGATCGACGGCTAAGAGTCACGTGATCGTAACCGGTCGGCGGGGCCACACGCCCCGCCGGCCGGTCACAACTTGAGATTCGACCCAGAAAGGAACGCACGTGACCACCAACATCCTCGAGATGCGCGGTATTACCAAGACCTTCCCCGGCGTCAAGGCGCTGCAGGACGTGACGCTCAACGTCGCCCGTGGCGAAGTTCACGCCATCTGCGGTGAGAACGGCGCGGGCAAGTCCACCCTGATGAAGGTGCTCAGCGGGGTCTACCCCCACGGCACCTACACCGGCGACATCGTCTTCGAAGACGAAGTCGTTGAGTTCAAGGACATCAGGGACAGCGAGGCCAAGGGCATCGTCATCATCCACCAGGAGCTCGCCCTGAGCCCCTACCTCTCAATTGCAGAGAACATCTTCCTCAACAACGAACAGCGTGGCGCCCTCGGCCTCATCGACTGGAACAAGACCAACAGCGAGGCCGTCAAGCTCCTCGCCCGCGTGGGCCTCCGTGAAAACCCGACCACCAAGATCATGGACATCGGCGTCGGAAAGCAGCAGCTGGTGGAGATCGCCAAGGCCCTCTCCAAGCGCGTGAAGCTCCTCATCCTGGACGAGCCGACGGCCGCCCTCAACGATGAGGACTCCGACCACCTGCTCAACCTGATGCTGCACCTCAAGGGTCAGGGCATCACGTCGATCATCATCAGCCACAAGCTGAACGAGATCAAGAAGGTCTCCGACGCCGTCACGGTGATCCGCGACGGTAAGGCCATCGAGACGATCGCCAAGCAGGAGGTCACCGAAGACCGCATCATCAAGGACATGGTCGGCCGTGACCTCGAGCACCGCTACCCGGATCACACCCCGAATATCGGTGAGGAGATCCTGCGGGTCGAGGACTGGACCGCCCACCACCCCCAGGACCCCACCCGCGTGATGGTGGACAACGTGAACCTGAACGTTCGCCGTGGCGAGATCGTGGGCATCGCGGGCCTCATGGGCGCCGGGCGTACCGAATTCGCGATGAGCCTCTTCGGCCGCACCTATGGCAGCCGGATCAGCGGCAAGGTGTTCAAGGCGGGCAAGGAGATCAAGACCCGCACGGTGACCGAGGCGATCGACAACGGCATCGCCTATGCCACCGAAGACCGCAAGACCTACGGCCTCAACCTGATCGAAGACATCAAGCGCAACATCTCGATGGCGGCTCTGGGCAAGCTCGTCAAGGGTGGTCTGGTCGACGACAACGAAGAGTTCAAGGTCGCCAACGAGTACCGCACGAGCATGAACATCAAGGCACCGACCGTGCTGGCCAAGACCGGGAAGCTCTCCGGCGGCAACCAGCAGAAGGTCGTGCTGTCGAAGTGGATCTACTCGAACCCCGACGTGCTGATCCTCGATGAACCCACTCGTGGCATCGACGTCGGCGCCAAGTACGAGATCTACGCGATCATCAACGCCCTCGCCGCACAGGGCAAGGGCGTCATCGTGATCTCGTCGGAGCTGCCCGAGCTGATCGGCATCTGCGACCGCATCTACACCCTTTCCGAGGGCCGCATCACGGGAGAATTCCCGATCGATGATGCCACCCCGGAGACCCTTATCAAGCACATGACCATGGAAAAGGCCCGTTAGCGTCGGCGCTATCGGAATAGGAGAAACGTCAAAATGAGTGATCTCGAAACCAAGCCGGCGAGCAACACGGCCGCAGGTGCACAAGTCAACCCCAGCAACTCCAAGGCGGGCCAGTGGCTCAGCCACGTCATCGCCGACCTCGGCAAGAACGGCATCTTCGTCGCCCTGATCGTGGTGGTCGTGCTGTTCAGCTTCCTGACCGACGGCATCCTGCTGCGGCCGCAGAACATCTCCAATCTGATCGTGCAGAACGGCTACATCCTCGTTCTCGCGGTCGGCATGGTGATGGTCATCATCGCCGGCCACATCGACCTGTCGGTCGGCTCCGTCGCCGCCTTCGTCGGTGCCGTGTCCGGTGTGTTCGCGGTGACCTGGGGCCTGCCCTGGTGGCTGTCGATCATCCTGTCGCTCCTGGTCGGCGCCCTCGTGGGTGTCTGGCAGGGCTTCTGGATCGCCTACGTGGGCATCCCGGCGTTCATCGTGACGCTGGCCGGCATGCTGATCTTCCGTGGGCTTGCGCTCGCGGTTCTCGGCAACGCCAACATCGGTTCGTTCCCGGGCGAATACCGCGCCCTGGGTAACGGCTTCCTCACGGATGTCTTCGGCGAGTTCGAGCTGGACCCGCTCACCCTCGGCGTCGCAGCCCTGGCGATCATCGCCCTGATCGTGCAGCAGGTGCGCACCCGTCGTGGCCGTGCCTCGTACGGCCAGGAAGTCGAGCCGCTCGTCTGGTTCGTCGGCAAGCTCGTGCTCATCACCGCCGGCATCGGCCTGTTCGCCTACGCCCTCGCCTCCTACAAGGGCATCCCGGTCACCCTGATCGTGCTCGCTGTGCTGGTGCTCGTCTACGGCGTCATCATGAACCGCAGCGTCTTCGGTCGCCACATCTACGCCATCGGTGGCAACCTGCACGCCGCTGAGCTCTCCGGCGTGAAGACCCGCAACGTGACGTTCTGGCTGTTCGTGAACATGGGTGTGCTCGCAGCGCTCGCCGGCCTGATCTTCACCGCCCGCCTCAACCTGGCCGGCCCGAAGGCCGGTGACGGCTTCGAGCTCGAGGCCATCTCCGCCGCCTTCATCGGTGGCGCGGCAGTGCAGGGTGGTGTGGGCACCATCGGTGGCGCCATCATCGGTGGTCTGATCATCGGTGTGCTGAACAACGGCATGTCGATCATGGGCATCGGCATCGAGTGGCAGCAGGCCGTGAAGGGCCTCGTGCTGCTTCTCGCCGTGGCCTTCGACGTGTACAACAAGCGTCGCGCCGGCGGTCGCTAGCCCGACCCGCACCATCCGGCCGCTGGCCCCGCTCCTCTCTACGGATGCGGGGTCAGCGGTCTTTGGCGTGCCCGCCCCGCCGTTCGGGTGGCACCCCGCCCCCTCGCGGCGCACCTTCCGTCTCGCGGCGCAGGTTGATGCTCGTGGCGCAGGATAAGTGGCGCATTAACGTGCGCCGCGAGGACCAACGTGCGCCGCGAGCACTAGCGTGCGCCGCGAGGGCGTACCTGGGCTTGGGAGGCGGCGCGGTCGTTGCTGTGCAGGCGCTGCTCGTGCGCGACGACCAGGGGCGACGGGCGTCCCTCCACTGACCGCCCAGGCCCCGGATAGTGCACCAGACCCGCAATCGGGACCGTGGCGCCCGTCGCATGGAGGACGCTGCGACATGGTCACTTCCCAGTTCTCGTCCAACCCATCCTTCGTGCGGGAGCCCTCGAGCGCCGCCGGCCCGCACTCCGTCCATCCTGCCGCCCGACTGGCCGATGTCGTTGCCGTGCGTTTTGGCGGGCTACTCCCGGCCGAATCGCTGCGGGAGGCCGGAGTGTTGCCGCATAGCGTCCAGAGGCTGTGCCGCGAGGGCGTGTTGCACGGCATCCGCCGCGGCGTTTATGTCACCGGGGAGCGCTGGCGCGCTGCGGATGCGGATGAGCGATACAGCCTCCTGGTTCGGGCGACAGCGCTGGCGGCGAGGAAGCCACCCGTGCTGTCGCACCACTCCGCGGCCGTTCTGCGCGGCCTCCCCATCATCGGCGGCTGGCCCCCCACTGTGCACACCATCGTTCCGGGTGCCAGCGGAGGCAGTAACGCTCGATTCACCACCAGCCACAGAGGAGTGGCTCCGGACGTGCTGGAGGACGTTGACGGGTGTCGGGTGACGTCGCTGGCTCGCACTCTGGTGGATGTGGCCGCGTCGTCGCCATTTCTGGTGGGGGTGGTCATGGTGGACCATGCCCTGCGGGTCGAGCAGGAACGTGCCGAGCGGGAAGACGGGCGGGTCCGACGCGGGGGTGGGATCACCGGTCCGGGCCGGCCGGCGCTGACGAAAGCGGATCTCTACCGGGAATTGGAGCTGGTGAACCCGCGCACCGGGCGGCGCGCCGCAGAGCGGGCGATCGCCTTCGCGAACCCTCTGTCGGCGAATCCCGGCGAGACGCTGAGTCGGGTGCGCATCTTCCAGCTCGGGTTCGCGGCGCCGGAGTTGCAGGTCTGCTTTCCCGACGTTCTCGGCAGGAACGCCTACGTGGACTTCTGGTGGCGCCGGGTGCGCAAGATTGGCGAATTCGACGGGTTTCTCAAGTACGGGGCGGGGCCGGTGCTGGGCGCGCGTGACCCGAGTTCGGTGGTGTGGCAGGAGAAACAGCGTGAGGATGCGCTGCGGGCCCGGGTGAACAGCTTCGACCGGTGGGGCTGGGAGCTCGCGCTTTCACCGGCCCGGTTTCACACGTTCCTCACCGAGCGGGGCGTTCCCCGCGCCTGAGGAGGCGGCCGAGGCCTGGCCTGGACCGCGGGTCGGCCCGGTGGGGCCGGCGTCTGGTGTCGCGGGGTGGTGCGGGTCGGCCCGGTGGGGCCGGCGGCCGGCGCGGCGGTCAGCCGGCGGCGGGGTGTCGGCCGGTGGACGCGCGCTCGATCAGCTCGGGGACGGATTGCTCGATGGCTGAATCCTCGCCGTTGATCCGCGCGAGCAGGGCGCTGAGCAGGTCGCGGCCGATGCGCTCGAAGTCCTGCCGCACCGTGGTGAGCGGGGGCGAGAGATGCTCCGCCTCCGGCACATCGTCGAAACCGACGACGCTGATGTCCCCGGGCACCGAGCGGCCCCGAGCGGTCAGGGCGTGCATCAGCCCCACGGCCATCTGGTCGTTGGCCACGAACACCGCGCTCAGGCGTTCAAGGTCGCATTCCATGCCGAACCTGTAGCCCGCTGACGGTGACCAGTCACCCGTGCCGATGACCCTGGCCTCGAACCCGCGAGCGTTGAGCTCGTCGCGCCAGCCGCGTTCGCGTTCACGCGCATCCCCCGAATCACGGGGACCGGCCAGGTGCGCGATGTGCCGGTGGCCGAGGCTCGCCAGGTGCCGAACGGCGCTGCGCGCCCCGTTGTACTGGTCCGCCCCGACCGTGGTGATGCCGGTGCGCGGCGTCGCCTCGAGGGCGGCAACCGGGATGGCCAGCTCCATGCCCGCCACGACATCGACGATGCCCTGGTGGCTCGTGATGACGGCGATCCCCTCGACGTTCTGGCGGAGGAATGCCTCGACGACGGCCCGGATCGACGCGGGTTCGCTGTCGATCATGCTCGCCGTGAAGACCGACCAGGTGGCGTCCCTGGCCGCCGCATTGAAGTACAGCTGGGCGGATGAGGGGCCGAACTCCGGCGCACCCGTGGCGATGAGCCCGATGGTGCGCGAGCGCCGGGTGACCAGAGCGCGTGCGGCGGGCGATGGCACGTACCGAAGCTTCTTGATCGCCTCTTCGACCCGCACCCGGGTGGAGGCGCGCACATTGGGCAGGTCGTTGAGCACCCGGGACACCGTCTGGTGCGAGACGCCGGCGAGCCGGGCGACATCGAAAATCGTCGCCTGGCGCGGCGTGTCCTCTCTCACGGGGTCCCCTCTGTCGGCGGTTTGTGGTGTCCCGCGTCGCCGGGGGCGGTCATCCCGGGCGCGGCGTGAACGGCCCGCGCGAGGTTATGCCATAAAACGAACTTTAGTCGAGTGCCCCGGTGGACACCTGCCAGGAGCAGGGCGGTCAGCGTGCCACCCCCGGATCTTCGGAGGGCTCGCCATCGGCGATCGCGGCGAGCAACCGGCCGACGGACAGGTCGTTGTTCGCCAGGTCGCCGACCTTCCGGCGGTCGCGCAGAATGGCGACCCGGTGGCTGATGCGCAGCACCTCTTCGAGCTCCGCCGAGATGAACACCACCGCCAGCCCGTTCTCGGCCAGGTCGGAGACGAGCTTCTGGATCTCCGCTTTGGCCCCGACATCGATGCCCCTGGTCGGCTCGTCCAGGATCAGCAGCCGGGGGGCGATCGCCAGCCAGCGCGCCAGCAGCACCTTCTGCTGATTGCCGCCGGACAGGGTCCCGACCACCGCCTCGGGGTCACTGGGCCGGATGTTCAGCGCCTGGATGTAGCTGGCCGCGAGTTCGTCCTGCCGGCGGCGGGGGATCCGCCGGAACCAGCCGAGGTCGGCCTGCAGGGCCAGCGCGATGTTCTCGCGAACCGTCAGGTCCGCCAGGATGCCCTCGGTGCGGCGATCCTCCGACGCGTAGGCGATCCGTCGGCGCAGCGCACCGCGCGGAGTCCGGAACCGCGCCGGCTTGCCGTCGACGAAGATCTGGCCCTCATCCGGCCGGTCGATGCCGGCCAGCAGTCGCGCCAACTCGGTGCGCCCCGAGCCCAACAGGCCGGCCACTCCGACGATCTCGCCCTCGTGCACCGACAGGTCGAGGGGAGTGATCGCGCCGTCGCGGCCCAGCCCGATCGCCGAGATCAGCGGCGGATCCGCCGCGAGATGCTCCTCCACCTCGCTCTCGCGGGTGTGCGCCTGCAGGTCGACGAGGACCGAGAGATCCTTGCCGACCATCTTGTGCACCAGGTCGATGCGGAGCAGCTCGTCGGTGAGGTATTCGCCGACCAGACGGCCATCCCGCAGTACGGTGAGCCGGTCCGAGATCTCGTAGACCTGCTCGAGGAAGTGGGAGATGAAGAGGATGGCGACGCCGGCCTTCTTCAGGCCGGCGATCACCCTGAACAGTTCGGTGACCTCGTCGTTGTCCAGGCTCGACGTGGGCTCGTCGAGGATCAGCACCTTGGGCCGCACGGCTATCGCCCGGGCGATCGCCACGAGTTGCTGCACGGCGGGGGAGTGCTCGGACAAGCGCGACGACGGGTCGATGGTGAGGTTCATCGTCCGCAGTAGCCGGGCCGTGGTCCGGTGCGCGGCCCGCCAGTCGATCCCGCCCCATCGCCGCCGTGGTTCCCGGCCCAGCATCACGTTCTCGGTCACGCTGAGGTTCGGCAGGAGGTTGACCTCCTGGTACACGGTGCTCACCCCGGCCCGCTGGGCGTCGGCGGGACCTGCGAAGTGCACCGTCACGCCGTCGATCTCGATCAGCCCGCGGTCGATTCCCTGCACGCCGGTGAGCGCCTTGATCAGGGTGCTCTTGCCCGCGCCGTTCTCACCCATGAGCGAGTGCACCTCACCGGGGAACATCCGGAAGTCCACGTCATCCAGTGCCCTGGCGCCGGGGAACTCGACCGTGATGCCGGTCATGCTGACGATGGGGGACGGCGCGATCACAGCTGCCGCCCGGGCACGCCGAGGCCGGGGCAGGCAGAAACGTCACTGCGCGGGTGCACCTGGGCGAACCTCCTCGTTCTCCTGAATGTTAGGGTTCACAACCCGGCGCCGCAACTTGTTGTTTCACGGCCTGAATCTGCCGGGTAGGGCCTTGACAACGAAGATGAGCCAGCTATAGCCTCCGTGTGAAGCAATTGTGAAGGCTAACAATTGGGGTTGACGACGAAGTCAGGGATGACCGAGAAGCAGTCCTGGCTTGCGTTGTTAGCGATCACAGGATGCTGACGCACCACAGTTTGTCCAATCGGACGCATTCACTCTGCAGGCACGATAACCGTGTCTGCAGGTCTCAAGGAGGAGATCACATGGCACGCACAACACGGTTCCGGGCGTTCACGGGCTTGGCCCTCGCCGGAGCACTGACCCTCAGCCTCGCCGCCTGCTCGTCGGGCTCAAGCGATTCCCCGGCCGCCGAGGGTGACGAACTGGTCACCGTCGGTTTCGTCGCCGTCGGCCCCGAGGGCGGCTGGCGCACCGCGAACGAGCAGAACATCCAGGACTCGTTCTCCAAGGAGAACGGCTTCGACCTCAAGTACGCCCCGGCCACCAACGGTGACCAGAACTCGCAGATCACCGCGTTCACGTCGTTCATCGACGAGGGTGTCGACGCGATCCTGCTCTCGGCCACCGAGGCCACCGGCTGGGAGGACGTGCTGTCCCGCGCCCAAGAGGCCGAGATCCCGGTGGTGCTGCTCGACCGCGGCATCGAGCCGAACGACGAGAGCCTCTACACCAGCCGCATCGCACCCGACAACGTGGGCATCAGCGCCTCCGCCGCCGAGTGGGCGAACGAGCAGTTCCCGGATGGCGCCAAGTACGTCGTTCTCGAAGGCCCGCCCGGGCTGTCGGTCGTCAACGACCGCAACAAGGGCTGGGACGAGGCCGTCGCCGACAACCTGACCAAGCTGGAGAGCCAGTCGGCGAACTGGTCGACCGAAGAGGCCAAGAGCGTCTTCGAGACCATGCTCAAGGCCAACGGCAACGACATCCAGCTGGTCTTCGCACAGAACGACGAGATGGGCCTTGGCGCGGCCCTCGCCGTTGAGGAAGCCGGCCTCACGCTGGGCACCGACGTGAAGATCATCACCATCGACGGCACCAAGGCCGCCCTGGAGGCCCTCGCCGCCGGACGCCTGAGCTTCGTCGCCGAGTACAACCCGCTGTTCGGTGACGACGCGATCGACGTCGTCAAGGCCGCCCTCGCCGGTGACAGCGTCGAGTCGAGCATCGTCGTGCCGAGCACGACGTTCGATTCGCCCGAGGCCGCCACCACGGCGCTGCCCGACCGCCAGTACTAGCACCAACCCGTGTCCGTTCCCGTGGCCCCTGCCGCGGGAACGGACACGCCCACCCGTGGCAGGTGCCACGTGACCGTACGACGAGGCCGGTATATCGGCAGAACGACCAGGCAGACATGGCAGCGACAGAGCCGATCGTCGAGATGGAGAACATCTCGATCGAATTCCCGGGGGTCAAGGCTCTCCAGGACGTGAATTTCCGCCTCTTCCCCGGCGAAGTGCACACCCTGATGGGTGAAAACGGGGCGGGCAAATCCACCCTCATCAAGGCCCTCACCGGTGTCTACAAGATCGACTCCGGCACCATCAAGGTGGCCGGCGGACCCCGACGGTTCACGGGAACCGCCGATGCGCAAAGCGCGGGCATCTCCACCGTCTATCAAGAGGTCAACCTCTGCGACAACCTCACGGTCGGCGAGAACGTCATGCTCGGCCATGAGGTGCACGGACCGCTCGGCATCAGCTGGCGGAAGACCCACGAGGCCGCCCACGACGCCCTGGTGCGGCTCGGGCTCGGTGACCTCGACCCCCGGCAGCCGCTCTCCAGCATCTCCCTGGCGCTGCAGCAGCTCGTGGCCATCAGCCGGGCGATGGTCACCGATTCCAAGGTGCTGATCCTCGACGAACCCACCTCGAGCCTGGACGCGAACGAGGTCGAGGGCCTGTTCACCGTGATCCGGCGCCTCCGCGACGAAGGCGTCGCCATCCTCTTCGTCTCGCACTTCCTCGACCAGGTCTACGCGATCAGCGACCGGCTCACTGTGCTGCGGAACGGCGAATTCGTCGGCGAGCACATGACGGCCGAACTCACCCGAAGCCAGCTCATCTCCAAGATGATCGGCAAGGACGCCGACTCGCTCAACTCCCTCGGCTCCAACCGGGGCCGCGCCGCGCACGCCGCCGGCACCCCCTACTACAGCGCGAAGAACCTCGGCCGGAAGGGCTCGATCGAACCCGTCGACATCGACGTGCACGCCGGCGAAGTGGTCGGCCTGGCCGGGCTGCTCGGCTCCGGACGCACCGAACTCGGCCGGCTGATCTACGGCGCCGACCGGCCCGACACCGGCGAGGTGTCGATCGACGGCAGCACAACAGAGGTGCACAGCCCGGTGGCCGCCCTGGCCCGCAAGATCGCCTTCTCCACCGAGAACCGCCGCGATGAGGGCATCATCGGTGACCTCACGGTGCGGGAGAACCTCATCCTGGCCGTGCAGGCCCGGCGCGGATGGGCGCGGCCGCTGTCCCGCCGCGAACAGAACGAGATCTGCAACAAATACCTCGTCGAGCTCAATGTGCGCCCGGCCGACCCCGAGCGCGCCATCCGGAACCTGTCCGGAGGCAACCAGCAGAAGGTCCTGCTGGGCCGCTGGCTGGCCACCAATCCCGAACTGCTCATTCTGGACGAGCCCACCCGAGGAATCGACGTCGGTGCCAAGGCCGAAATCCAGGAGACCATCGCCTCCCTCGCCGAGAACGGCATGTCCGTGGTCTTCATCTCCTCGGAGCTCGAAGAGGTCGTGCGCCTCAGCGAGCGCATCATCGTACTCAAGGACCACCGCAAGATCGGCGAGATCACCAACGGTCCCCTCGTCACCGCCGATACCATCGTCGATATCATCGCCTCAGAAGGGAGCAGCGAATGAGCGCCTCCGGGACCCGTCAGCCGGCCGCCGTGCAGTTCGTCACCAGGCTCTTCCACCAGCCGTACGTGTGGGCGATCGTGGCCCTGGTGCTGCTGCTCATCGTGAACCTCACCAAGAACCCCGGCTACCTCGGGGTGTCGGTCAACGCCGCCACCGGCAACCTGTCCGGCAACGTCATCGACATCCTGCGCGCCAGCGCCCCGATCATGATGATCGCGGTGGGCATGACCCTGGTGATCGCCACCCGCGGCATCGACCTGTCGGTGGGGTCCGTGATGGCTGTCGCCGGCGCCGTCTCGATGGAGTTCATGCGCAACACCGGAACCGGCTCGTTCGGCACCGCGGTCACCGCGGTGCTCCTGGCCCTCGGCATCAGCGCCCTCCTCGGCACCCTCAACGGCATCCTCGTCTCGATCGTCGGCCTGCAGCCCTTCATCACCACCCTGGTCATGATGCTGGCGGGCCGCGGCCTGGCCAAGGTGATCACCTCGGGTCAGAACACCTCGGCGACCAACGAATCGTTCAGGTGGCTGGCCAACGGCACCGTCTTCGGTTTCCCCGTGGTCTTCGTGATCGCCGTGGCGATCGTGGCGATCCTCGCGGCCCTGGTTCGGCGCACCGCGCTGGGGCTGATGATCGAGTCGATCGGTATCAACCCCAAGGCGGCACGGATGGCCGGCATCCGCCCGGTAGGCATCCTGATCTCCGTCTATATAGTGAGCGCCGTGCTCGCGGGCGTCGCCGGCATCTTCAGCACCGCCAGCGTCATGACGGTGGAGGTCGCCAAAACGGGCATGACCGCCGAAATGGACGCGATCCTCGCGGTGGTGATCGGCGGCACCTCCCTGGCCGGGGGCAAGTTCTCGCTCACCGGCAGCATCATCGGGGCGCTGCTCATCGCCACCCTCGACAAGACCATCGTCTACATGTCCATTCCCTCGTCGGCCACACCGGCGTTCAAGGCGATCGTCATCGTCATCATCTGCCTCCTGCAGTCACCGAGGGTGCGAGCGCTGTTCAACCAGCGGAAATCCAGTACCACCCGCGCCCGGAAGGAAGCAGTGCCGGCATGACCACAACGCTGATCGAAAAGCCGGCCAAACCCACGCTGCGCTCCCGGATGAAACCGAACCTGGAGACCCTGCCGACGCTCGCCGCGGTGGCGATCTTCATCGGCATGGTGATCTACGGTGAGATCGCCTACGGCAGGATCGTGCAGTTCAGCACGATCTCCAATCTGCTGATCAACAACGCCTACCTGATCATCCTGGCCGTGGGACTGACCTTCGTGATCCTCACCGGTGGCATCGACCTGTCGGTGGGCGCGGTGATCGCGATCAGCAGCCTGGTCGGCGTCATGCTGGCCAACGCCGGCTGGAATCCGCTCGTGGTGATCGTGCTGATGATCCTGATCGGCTCGGCCTTCGGTGTCGCCTCCGGGGTGCTGATCCAGTACTTCAATGTGCAACCGTTCATCGCGACGCTCGCGATGATGTTCCTCGCCCGCGGCCTGGCCTCGATCCTCAGCACCACCCCGCAGCGGCTCGAGGACGATTCGGTGATCCGCACCCTCGCCACCGAGTGGAAGGTCTTCGACGGGCCCAAGATCAATGACCTCGTCACGACGCCCAACGTCCTGATCGCCGCAGCCGTCGTCATCGTGGCGTTCTACCTGCTGCACCGCACCCGCTTCGGCCGCACGGTCTACGCGATCGGCGGCTCGGAGCAGTCGGCGCTACTGATGGGCCTACCGGTGGTGCGGACGAAGCTGATGATCTACGTGATCAGCGGCACCCTGGCGGGCCTCGCGGCCGTGGTCTACACGTCGAAGCTGGGCATCGCGCAGAACATCACCGGGGTGGGCTGGGAGTTGGACGCCATCGCGGCGGTCATCATCGGCGGCACCCTGCTGACCGGTGGCGCCGGCTTCGTGCTCGGCTCCGTGATCGGCGCACTCGTGCTCGGACTGATGAACGTGCTCATCACCCGGGACGGCAGCATCCCGCCCGAGGCGACCACCATCATCACCGGCGGCATCCTGCTGGCCTTCGTGCTCCTGCAGAGATTCGTCGTCTCACGCAAACGCAAGACCTGAGCCGGGGCCCCGACCGGGCCCGCCGAGACCGAGTGCCTGTTCGCCGTCGCGAGCGGGCACTCTGTCGTTGGCGACGCGCCCGACGCGCCCGGCGCCGGTTTCCACAGGGCGAAATCGGCGCATCCCGCAACCTGTGGATAACTTCGTGCCGGACCGCGTGATTCTGCGGGGTCGGGCACCGACGCCCTGTTGACAACCGGTGGAATGTCGGTGGATAAGTACATAATTGTAATTCCCGCATGTAGTGGCTGTTCCTATCTGCAATCACTAGATGTAGTATTGAAGTCCAAGCAATCGCACAACGCTTAAAACTGAACTTCGCACTTCACGGGTGCATTTCCACCACATTTCCATTACGTCTTCAGCACGGATGTCGCGCAGCTTTGCAACGGTCCGAACCCGACGAGAACGATACGAGAGGCCTCATCGATGGCAATCACCGTCTACACCAAGCCGTCCTGTGTGCAGTGCACCGCCACCTACCGCGCCCTGGACAACAAGGGCATCGAGTACAACATCCTCGACCTGTCGGCCGACGAGAACGCACTCGAGGCCGTCAAGGCGCTCGGCTACCTGCAGGCACCCGTCGTCATCACCGACGAGGACCACTGGTCGGGCTTCCGCCCCGACAAGATCAACGAGCTCGCCGCGCGCCTGGCCTAACCACCGCTGCGCCTGGGGGGCGCCGACCGCTCGACCGCAGTGCGCCCAGCGCGCACTACTCGCACAAAAAGGGGACCCATGCTGCTTCAGGCTGATTCCACTCGCGAGTCCTCCGCCGGCCTGACGGCCGCCGGAGACGTCGACATCATCTACTTCTCGAGCATCTCGGGCAACACGGCCCGGTTCGTCGAGAAGCTCGGCCGACCGGCCGCCCGTATCCCGCTTTATCCCAAGGATGCGCCGCTTGTGGCGGAGCATCCGTTCGTGCTCGTCGTGCCCACCTATGGCGGCGGCAACCTGGGGCCGGCCGTGCCGCGCCAGGTCATTCGTTTTCTGAACGACGAACGCAACCGCTCACTCATCCGCGGCGTCATCGGCGCCGGGAACACGAATTTCGGTGAGGCCTTCTGCCTCGCCGGGGACATCGTCGCGCAGAAGTGCGGCGTGCCCCACCTGTATCGCTTTGAAGTATTCGGCACCCCGGACGACGTCGCCACCGTCCACGAAGGATTGGAAGAATTTTGGAAGCAACAGCCGTGAAGGTCACCCCGATCAGCCCGCCGTCGGGTCTGGACATGGACTATCACTCCCTGAACGCCATGCTCAACCTGTATGGCCCCAGCGGAGAGATCCAGTTCGACAAGGACCGCGAAGCTGCCCGGGAGTTCTTCCTGCAGCACGTGAACCAGAACACTGTGTTCTTCCACTCGCTGCGCGAACGGCTCGACTACCTGGTGGAGAAGGAGTACTACGAGCAGGCCGTGCTCGATCTGTACAGCTTCGAGTTCATCACCAAGCTCAACGACCTCGCCTACTCGAAGAAGTTCCGCTTCCAGACCTTCCTCGGCGCGTTCAAGTACTACACCTCCTACACGCTGAAGACCTTCGACGGCAAGCGTTACCTCGAGCGCTTCGAGGACCGCGTCGTGATGAGCGCCCTCGGCCTGGCCCAGGGCGACGAAGAGCTCGCGATCGCCCTCGTCGAGGAGATCATCGCCGGCCGCTTCCAGCCCGCCACCCCCACCTTCCTCAACTCCGGCAAGGCCCAGCGCGGCGAGCTCGTCTCCTGCTTCCTGCTCCGCATCGAAGACAACATGGAGTCCATCTCCCGCGGCATCAACTCCTCGCTGCAGCTGTCCAAGCGCGGCGGCGGCGTGGCCCTGCTGCTCTCCAACATCCGTGAGTCCGGCGCGCCGATCAAGCAGATCGAGAACCAGTCCAGCGGCATCATCCCCGTGATGAAGCTGCTCGAAGACTCCTTCAGCTACGCCAACCAGCTCGGCGCCCGCCAGGGTGCCGGCGCGGTGTACCTGCAGGCGCACCACCCCGACATCATGCGCTTCCTCGACACCAAGCGGGAGAACGCCGACGAGAAGATCCGCATCAAGACCCTCTCCCTCGGTGTCGTCATCCCCGACATCACCTTCGAGCTGGCCAAGAACAACGAGGACATGTACCTGTTCTCCCCGTACGACGTCGAGCGCGTCTACGGCGTGCCGTTCGCCGACATCTCGGTCTCCGAGAAGTACCACGAGATGGTCGACGACCCGCGCATCAAGAAGTCCAAGATGAAGGCCCGCGACTTCTTCCAGACGCTCGCCGAGATCCAGTTCGAGTCCGGCTACCCGTACATCATGTTCGAAGACACCGTGAACAAGGCGAACCCGATCCAGGGCCGCATCAACATGTCGAACCTCTGCTCGGAGATCCTCCAGGTCAACACCCCGACCACGTACAACGAGGACCTCTCCTACGACACCATCGGCAAGGACATCTCCTGCAACCTCGGCTCGATGAACATCGCGCTGGCCATGGATGCGCCCGACTTCGGCCGGGTCGTCGACACCGCCATCCGCGGACTGAGCGCCGTCTCCGACCAGAGCCACATCGCGTCGGTGCGTTCGATCGAGAGCGGCAACGACAAGTCGCACGCCATCGGCCTGGGCCAGATGAACCTGCACGGTTACCTCGCCCGTGAGCGGATCTACTACGGCAGCGAAGAGGGCATCGACTTCACCAACATCTACTTCTACACGGTGCTGTTCCACGCTCTGCGCGCCTCGAACAAGATCGCCATCGAACGCGGCATCACCTTCGAGGGCTTCGAGAACTCCACCTACGCCTCCGGTGCGTTCTTCGACAAGTACACCGACCAGGTGTGGGCACCGGCCACCGCCCGCGGCGCCGAGCTGTTCGCGAACTCCAACGTGGAGATCCCCACGCAGGCCGACTGGGCCGAGCTCAAGGCATCCGTCATGGCGCACGGCATCTACAACCAGAACCTGCAGGCCGTGCCGCCGACCGGGTCGATCTCGTACATCAACAACTCGACCGCGTCGATCCACCCGATCGCCTCGAAGATCGAGATCCGCAAGGAAGGCAAGCTCGGCCGCGTGTACTACCCGGCGCCGTTCATGACGAACGACAACACCGAGTTCTACCAGGATGCCTACGAAATCGGCTACGAGAAGGTCATCGACACCTACGCCGCGGCCACCCAGCACGTGGACCAGGGCCTCTCGCTGACCCTGTTCTTCAAGGACACCGCCACCACCCGCGACATCAACCGCGCCCAGATTTACGCGTGGAAAAAGGGCATCAAGACGATCTACTACATCCGTCTGCGCCAGATGGCCCTCGAGGGGACCGAGGTGGAGGGCTGCGTTTCCTGTGCGTTATGAGTAAATAGCGACATAATCGGTGGTCGAGCTTGTCGAGACCACGCACGTAGATCTCGAGATCTCGAGGTCTCGACAAGCTCGACCAACGGTGCACCACCACAAAGGACTAAGAAATGATTGACAAGCTCAAGCTCGTCTCCCACGTTGACGCGATCAACTGGAACAAGATCGAAGACGAGAAAGACGTGGAGGTCTGGAACCGCCTCACGAACAACTTCTGGCTGCCCGAGAAGATCCCGCTCTCCAACGACGTGCAGTCCTGGAACCAGCTCACCCCGGTGGAGCAGCAGCTCACCATGCGCGTGTTCACCGGCCTGACCCTGCTGGACACCATCCAGGGCACCGTCGGCGCGGTCTCGCTGATCCCCGATGCGATCACCCCGCACGAGGAAGCCGTCTACACGAACATCGCGTTCATGGAGTCCGTGCACGCCAAGAGCTACTCCTCGATCTTCTCGACCCTCGCGTCGACGAAGGAGATCGACGAGGCGTTCCGCTGGTCGACCGAGAACGTCAACCTGCAGAAGAAGGCGTCCATCGTGATGGACTACTACCAGGGCGACGACCCTCTGAAGCGCAAGGTCGCTTCGGTGCTGCTCGAGTCGTTCCTGTTCTACTCCGGCTTCTACCTGCCGATGTACTTCTCCAGCCGCGCTCGCCTCACCAACACGGCCGACCTCATCCGCCTGATCATCCGGGATGAAGCGGTGCACGGGTACTACATCGGCTACAAGTTCCAGAAGGGTCTCGAGGGCGCCACGCAGGAGCGCAAGGACGAGATCAAGGACTACACCTTCAACCTCATGTTCGAGCTGTACGAGAACGAGGTGCAGTACACGCAGGACCTCTACGACCAGGTCGGCCTGACCGAAGACGTGAAGAAGTTCCTGCACTACAACGCCAACAAGGCGCTGATGAACCTGGGCTATGAGGCCATGTTCCCGAAGACCGTCACCGACGTGAACCCGGCGATCCTGTCGGCCCTCTCGCCGAACGCCGACGAGAACCACGACTTCTTCTCCGGGTCGGGTTCCTCGTACGTGATCGGCAAGGCCGTGAACACCGAAGACGACGACTGGGACTTCTAGGTCCCGCTGGCCAGTCATCCGGCCGCTCGTTGAGTGCCGGACAAAGCACCCTCGTTCTCGCGAACGAGGGTGCTTTTTTCGAAAAAACGAACGACATCCAACCCGTCCCGGGGTCTAAGCGTCGTCCCGGTCGAGGTCCCAGGCCGGGAACGGGTCGGCCAGGCCCTTCCACTCGATCGGGCCGCCGACGAATTCGCGGTCGTCGAGCAGGCAGGCGTCGAGGTCCGCCGTGAGACGGGCCCCATCGAGGTTGCGGCCGAAGAAGGCGATCTCCTGGCCCCACGGCGACTCGGGATCGTGGCTGCCCATGGTGGTCGGTTCGAACTCGATGGTCGGCCCGGCACTGTTCCACGAGCCGACGACGAACGGGCGGGACGCCAGGCGGAACAGCCCGCGCGAGCGGAGGATCTCACCCGAAGCGCTCGACCTGTCGCTGAGGAACTCGGCCAGGCGGCCCGGGTGGAATGGCCGCGGATCCCGGTAGACCACGCAGCCGAGGCCCGCCCGGCTTGAGTTGAGCAGGCCCTCGCCGTTCAGCTGACGGATCCAGCCGGGGCTCTGCTGCAACCAGTGCAGCATGTCCTCCCGCGGTGGCAGCCACGGGTTGACCGAGCTGTGCCCGTGCTGGGCGAAGACGACGGGGCTGGACGGGTTGAGCAGCCGCACGAAATCGCGCAGGTCCGCGGAGTCGTTGGCGGTGGACAGGTCGGTCTTGTTGATCACCACCACGCTGGCCCACTCGATCTGTTGCACCAGGGCGTCGGCCACCGTGCGGTCGTGCTCGCCGTGCGTGCTGCAGGGCACCGGGGGCTCTGGTGCGAGCCGGTCGCTGCGGATGTCCCGCCAGAAGCTGGACGCGTCGATCACGCTCACAAAATTGCCCAAGCGGATGGCGGCCGTGTCTGGCCAGAGAGCCGGGTCGCCGCCGGCGGCCATGACCGAGATGGCCACCTCGAGCGGAACGATGGAGGGGTGCACCTCGAGCATGAGCTCGGACGGGGAGCGGTTGGCGGCGATGGCCCGGCTCACGGCATCCGGATCGGCGCCGGTCAAGCGGATGCTGGCGCGGCCGCTGGCGCGGGTGATGGAGGACTTGCCAGCACCCGTGAGTCCACTGACCAGGTTCACGGTGAGGTAGGGAGACGATGTCATGCCTGTTACTCTAATTGATATTCATTCTCAATAAGGAGTCGGCTATGAAAGTTCGCAATTCGCTCAGGGCACTCAAGAAGCTTCCCGGCGCTCAAATCGTGCACCGACGGGGCCGGGTGTTCGTGATCAACAAGAAGAACCCGCGCCTGAAGGCCCGACAGGGTTAACAGCCTGCCAGGCGTCGCCTCGAGCGCGGTTGCGGGCTACCGTGGGGGCGTGTCCGTTGCTGCAGCCGCTACCCAGGTCGCCCACGCCGAGGGCGTGCGGCGGCTTCTCGCGAGCTACCGGGCGGTGCCGGCCACGGAGTCGGTGCGGCTGGCCAAACCGACCTCCAACCTCTTTCGAACTCGCACCAAGAACCAGGGCAGGGGCCTCGACACCTCCGGGCTGACCGGTGTCATCGCCGTCGACGCCCAGGCGCGGACGGCGGAGGTGGCCGGCATGTGCACCTACGACGACCTCGTCACCGCGACCCTTCCCGCCGGGCTGGCACCGCTGGTGGTGCCGCAGCTGAAGACCATCACCCTCGGCGGCGCGGTCACCGGACTCGGCATCGAGTCGACCTCGTTCCGCAACGGACTGCCGCACGAGTCGGTCCGCGAGATGGACATCCTCACCGGCGCCGGGGAGGTGATCACAGTGTCGCCCACCGAGCACGCGGATCTGTACCGGGCCTTCCCCAACTCCTACGGCACGCTCGGGTACGCCGTGCGCCTCTGCATCGACCTGGAGCCCGTCAAGCCGTTCGTCGCCCTCCGGCACCTGCGCTTCCACTCGCTGGGCGACCTGGTCACGTCGATGGGCCGCATCACTGAGACCGGCCGGTTCGATGGCGTGACGGTCGATTACCTCGACGGCGTGGTGTTCAGCGCCGGGGAGAGCTACCTCTCTGTCGGCGTGCAGACCGACACCCCCGGTGCGGTCAGCGACTACACCGGGCAGCGGATCTACTACCGCTCGATCCAGCACGATGACGGTGTGACGGATGACCGCCTCACCGTTCACGACTACCTGTGGCGGTGGGACACCGATTGGTTCTGGTGCTCCGAGCCGTTCGGCGCGCAGGACCGGCGCCTCCGCCAGATCTGGCCGAAGCGCTATCGGAGCAGCCGCTTCTACTCGAGGCTGATGAAATACGAACAACGGTTTGGGATCGGCGACCGCATCGAAAAGTTGGCCGGCCGGCCGCCGCGGGAACGTGTCGTGCAAGATATCGAGGTTCCGCTCGCGCACTGCGCGGAGTACCTGGACTGGTTCCTGGCGACAGTGCCGATCCAGCCGATCTGGCTGTGCCCACTGCGCCTGCGTGAAGCCGGCATTGCCGGCGGCGGCTGGCCCCTGTACCCGATCAAGGCCAACCAGACCTACGTCAACGTGGGCTTCTGGGGCACCGTGCCCATCGGGCAGCAGGGTGGCGAGACGAACCGGCTAATCGAGCGCAAGGTCGGCGAACTCGACGGGCACAAATCGCTGTACTCCGACTCCTATTATTCCCGTCAGGAATTCGACGAACTCTACGGCGGCGCCAGCCACCGAGCGGTGAAGAAAATATACGACCCCGATTCACGTTTCCTCGACCTCTATGCCAAGGCGGTGCAACGACGATGACCACGTTCAAGGACCACTCGACGAAGTCGGCAGCTCTGAACGATGCGACAGAGAACACTGAAGCCGCAGCGAAGTACACTCTCGCCGAGGTGCTGGAGATTCTGGCCGGCGGTCGGCTTCCGCTCTACTTCACTGCCTACGACGGGAGTTCGGCCGGACCTCCCGACGCCCCGTTCGCACTGGATCTGAAGACTCCGCGCGGCACGACCTACCTTGCCACCGGTCGCGGGGACCTCGGTCTTGCCCGCGCCTACATCGCCGGCGACCTCGAGATCCGTGGGGTGCACCCTGGAGACCCCTATGAACTGCTCAAAGCGCTCGCCGACAGCCTCGTCTTCGAGCGCCCGCCGATGCGGATGATGGTCGACATCATCCGCTCCATCGGCGCCCGGCACCTGCGCCCGATAGCGCCGCCGCCCGAGGAAGCCGAGCCCAGATGGCGCCGGGTCACCGCTGGGCTCCGGCACAGCAAGACCCGGGATTCAGACGCTGTGCACCACCACTACGACGTGTCGAACACCTTCTACGAGTTTGTGCTCGGGCCGTCGATGACCTACACCTGCGCGTGCTACCCGCACGGGAGCGCATCCCTCGAACAGGCGCAGGAAAACAAGTACCGGCTGGTCTTCGAGAAACTGCGCCTGACACCGGGCGACCGGTTGCTCGATGTCGGCTGCGGCTGGGGCGGCATGGTGCGCTACGCCGCGCGCCGCGGCGTGCGGGCCACCGGGGTGACGCTGTCGGGCGAGCAGTCCGGGTGGGCGCAGCGGGCCATCGCAGACGAGGGCCTGAGCGGCTTGGCCGAGGTGCGTCACGCCGACTATCGCGATGTCACCGAATCCGGCTTCGACGCGGTGTCGTCGATCGGGCTGCTCGAGCACATCGGGGTGCGCAACTATCCGTCGTACTTCGGCTTTCTGCAGTCCCGGCTGCGACCAGGCGGGCTGCTGCTCAATCACAGCATCACCTGGCCCGAGAACAAAAAACGGCCCGAGGCGGGCGGATTCATCGACCGCTACGTCTTCCCCGACGGGGAGCTCGCGGGATCGGGCCGGATCATCGGCGACGCGCAGGACACCGGTCTGGAGGTGCTGCACGAGGAGAACCTGAGGCAGCACTACGCGATGACGCTGCGCGACTGGTGCGCCAATCTCGTCGAGCACTGGGACGAGGCCGTCGCCGAGGTCGGACTCGCCACCGCGAAGGTGTGGGGGCTGTATATGGCCGGATCGCGGCTCGGGTTCGAGAGCAACGGCATCCAGTTGCACCAGATACTGATGCAGAGGCCCGGCACGGGTGTTGCCGCCGAGCTGCCGCTGCGACCGTGGTGGACGCCCTAGCCGGGATGCACGGGACTACTCGACGGGCACCGGCTCGTCGGCGGGGTCGCCGCCCATGAACTGGGACATGTAGAGCGCGTAGTAGGCGCCGTGGCGGGCCAGCAAGTCGTCGTGGTTGCCCTGCTCCACGATGCGTCCCTCCTCCATGACCAGGATGGTGTGGGCGTCGCGGATCGTGGAGAGCCGGTGCGCGATCACGAACGAGGTGCGGTCGGCGCGGAGCGCGGCCATGGCGTGCTGCACCATCAGCTCGGTGCGGGTGTCGACCGACGAGGTGGCCTCGTCGAGGATCAACAGCGACGGGTTCGCCAGGAACGCCCTGGCGATGGTGAGCAGCTGGCGCTCGCCGGCCGAGACGCTGCCGCCGTCGGCGTCGAGCACGGTGTCGTACCCGTCGGGCAGCTGACGCACGAACCTGTCGACCATGGTCGCCTCGGCGGCGGCCACAACCTCCTCGTCGGTGGCGTCCAGCCGGCCGTAGCGGATGTTTTCCCGGATGCTGCCGCCGAACAGCCAGGCATCCTGCAGCACCATGCCCACCTGCGAGCGCAGTTCACCGCGGGAGAGCGCCGTGATGTCGACGCCGTCGAGCAGGATGCGGCCGCCGGTGAGCTCGTAGAAGCGCATCACCAGGTTCACCAGGGTTGTCTTGCCCGCCCCGGTGGGCCCCACGATCGCGACAGTGTGGCCGGGTTCGGCGGAGAACGACAGGTCTTCGATCAGGGGCTTGTCGGCGCTGTACGCGAACGACACCTGCTCGAATTCGACGTGCCCGTTGGTGCGCGCGGGCAGCTCGGCGGTCTGGGTGTCCGGTTCCTGCTCGTCGGCATCCAGCAGTTCGAAGGTGCGCTCAGCCGAGGCGACACCGGACTGCAGCATGTTCGCCATGCCCGCCATCTGCCCGATCGGCTGGGAGAACTCCCGGGAGTACTGGATGAACGCTGTCGCGTCGCCGAGGGTCATCTGCCCGGAGGCGACCCGCAGGCCGCCGACCACGGCGATCATCACGTAGGAGAGGTAGGAGACGAAGGTCATCGCGGGCATGATCATGCCGGAGACGAACTGCGCGCCGAACGAAGCGGTGTACAGCTCCTCGTTGCGCTTGTCGAACTCCTCGAGCATCTCCTTGTCGCGGCCGAACGCGCGCACGATCTCCTGGCCGGAGAAGGTCTCCTCGATATGCCCGTTCAGGGCGCCGGTGTTCTTCCACTGCGCGGTGAACAACTTCTGCGACCGCACGCCGATGACACCGGCGATGATGGCCGAAAGCGGCAGCGAGATCAGGGCGATGAGCGCCAGCTGCCACGACACTATGAACATCATCGCCGCGATGCCCAGCACAGTGAGCACCGATTGGATCAGTTGGGAGAACGCCTGCTGCAGCGACTGCTGGATGTTGTCGACGTCGTTGGTGACCCTGGACATCAGGTCGCCGCGCTGGCGGGTGTCGAAGTAGCTCAGCGGCAGCCGGTTGAGCTTTTCTTCGATGTCCTGGCGCAGCCGGAACACGACCCGCATCACCAGGCCGTTCAGGATGAAGCCCTGCGCCCAGGTCAGCACCGACGCGATCGTGTACATGGCGAGCACCACGATGATCAGGCGGCTGAGCACCGTGAAGTCGACGCCCGCGCCGGGCACGACGGTGGTGCCCTGCAGCATGTCGGCGAACTGGTCATTGCCGTCGGCGCGCGCCTGGGCCACCACCTCGGCGAGCGGCACGCCGGCCGGAAGTTGCATGCCGATGACCCCGTTGAAGATGGCGTCCATCGCCTGGCCGAGGATCTTCGGCGCCAGCACGGTGAGCACCACCGACAGCACGACGAGGGCGATGACGAGGATCATCTTCATGCGCTCGGGCCGCATCAGGCCGATCAGGCGCTTGGCCGAGGGCAGGAAGTTCTCCGCCTTGCGTGCCGGGGTGCCGCCGAACATGTCGCCGTCGGCCTCGGTGGGCACGAAATCCGCGGTGAGGTCGTCGGAGACCGTGGCGGTGCCGGCATCGGCGGCTGCCGCGGCGCGCTTGCTGATTCGCTTGGCCATGGTCTACGCCACCTCAACGCTCAACTGGGATTCGACGATTTCACGGTAGGTGGCATTGCTTTCCAGCAGCTCCGCGTGGCTGCCGCTGCCGGTGATCACACCGTTGTCCACCACGAGGATCTGATCTGCCTCGGTGATGGTCGACACCCGCTGCGCCACGATGATGACGGTGGCGTCCCTGGTCGCGTCGCCGAGTGCGGCCCGCAGGCGCGCGTCCGTGGCCACGTCGAGGGCGGAGAACGAGTCGTCGAAGAGGTACACCCTGGGTTTCGCCACCAGCGCCCTGGCGATGCACAGACGCTGCCGTTGGCCGCCGGACACGTTGGTGCCGCCCTGGGCGATGTGCTCGTCCAAACCGAGCGGCATGGCACGCACGAAGTCCTCGCCCTGCGCGATGCGCAGCGCCTCCCACAGCTCGGCGTCCGTCGCATCCGCCCGGCCGAAGCGCAGGTTGGAGCCGATGGTGCCGGAGAACAGGTACGGCTTCTGCGGGATCAACCCGACGACCGTCGCGAGCTGCCCGCGGGTGAGGTTCGAGACCGGCACTCCGTCGATGGTGACCGCGCCCTGCTGGGCATCGTAGAGGCGGGCGATGAGGTTGATCAGGGTGCTCTTGCCGGCGCCGGTGGAGCCCACGATGGCGGTGGTCTGGCCGGGTGCCGCGATGAAGCTCACGTTGTCGAGCACCGGACGCTCGGCGCCCGGGTAGCCGAAGCTGACGCCGCTGAAGTCGACCACACCGGTGGTGGGCGCGGCCACCTGCGCGTCGGACGCGATGGTCTGGCTGCTGACCGTGTTGAAGACCTCGGTGATCCGTTCGGCGCAGACGATGGCGCGGGGGATCATCATCACCATGAAGACGCCCATCATCACGGCCATCAGGATCTGCAGCAGGTACTGCAGGAACGCGGTGAGCGACCCGATCTGCATGTCACCGGCATCCACCCGCTGGCCGCCGAACCAGAGCACGGCGGCGGTGGCCAGGTGCAGCACCATCATGATCACCGGGAACATCAGCACGAAGATGTTGCCGACCTTCACCGACACGTCGGTGATGGCCTCGTTGGCCTTGCGGTACCGCTCGGATTCGAAGGGCTCCCGCACGAAGGCGCGCACGACGCGGATGCCCACGATCTGTTCGCGCAGCACGCTGTTGATGCCGTCGAGGCGGTCTTGCATCAGCCGGAACAGCGGCAGCAGCAGGAAGACCAGGAAGCCGACAATGAGGAACAGCACCGGCACCGACACCCACACCAGCCAGGACAGCCCGACGTCTTCGCGGAGTGCCATGATGATGCCGCCCACGCACATGATCGGGGTGGACACCATGAAGTTCAGGGTCATCAGCACGAGCATCTGCACCTGCTGCACGTCGTTGGTGCCGCGGGTGATCAGGGTGGCGGTGCCGAAGCCGCCGAGCTCGAGCGCGCTGAGCGAGTCGACCTTGCGGTACACCTCACGGCGCAGGTCGCGGCCGATGGCCATGGCGGTGCGGGCGCCGAAGTACACCCCGCCGATCGCGGTGACGACCTGAACGAGGCAGACGATCAGCATGGTCATGCCGGTGGACCAGATGAAGTCGGTATCGCCGCGGGTGACGCCCTCGTCGATGATCTGCGCGTTCAGGCTGGGCAGGTAGAGCGCGGCGATGGTGGAGACCAGCTGGAGCAGGAAGACCCAGACGATCCACGAGCGGTACGGCCGGGCGTGGCTGAGAATCAGGGAAGTCAGTATCAACGGGGTCCTCACGGTCACGAGCCACGGCTGCCGGGGCACGGCGACGCCTCGCCCGTGAGCCTCGTGAATAATACCAGTCGGCAGGCGGATGGGGTGCGGGATTTGCGAGGGGAACTCGCGTCGTTCCGGCCACCTGTTCGGTCGCGGGCGGGCCTACGCTGGGGCAATGTCCCGCACCATGCGCCTGAAGCCCAATGAACTGGTCGCGGCGTGGCCGGATGGCCCAGCCAGCGACCCGATCGGGGAAGTCGCGCGGGTGTTCGCCGGCAACCTGCGCCGGGCCATGGGGCAGAGGAGCATCCGTGGCACTGCGGAGGCCTGCGGCATGAACCACGCCACCCTGATCGGCATCCTGGAGGGCCGGGCCTGGCCGGACATGGAGACCATCGCCAAGCTCGAACGTGGGCTGGATGCCGCGCTCTGGCCGGGTCACGCGTCGGGCGGGGCGGGCGCGCTCCGGCGTTGATCGAGCCCGTCGAGATCCCGTGGCCGAGCGGTCAGCGGTGGTTCTCGGTCTGCTCGATCTGGTCGGCGAGGTTGTCGGGGCTGAGGTCGGCGTTCTTGAACTCGGATGTCAGCGGCAGCTCGAGGTGCAGGTCGGTGCCGATGCAGATCTCGATGATTCCGGAGCTGAGCTTGAAGTCGAGCACGTGCCCGCCATGCCCGCGGGCGGCGTCGATGTAGTGCACGTGCCCGCCGGGAACGCCGATGCCCTGACCGTAGAGCGGGGTGCGGAAACCCGCCACGACGCCGGTGGAGCGGCCGAATTCCAGGGTCTTCTCGCCGCGGATGGCCTCGGACATGGGCTGGTACGGCTTCTCCTGCCGCTGCACCGCCCGCACCCGCACCCACTCGAACTTGCCGGTCAGACGCACCGCGTAGAGGTAGTTCGCGCTCTGCAGACGCTCGTTGATCAGCGCCACCGCCTGATCGCGGGTGGCGGGCCCGTCGACGGGGATGGTCACCGTCGGCACGAACTCGGTGACCACGGCGAACGGGCTCAGGTCGGCGCCCGCGGCGGGCGTCACCGTGCCGTCCACCCGCATCCGGTAGCAGACGCCGTCGAGGATCAGCATCTCCCCGTCGAGGGCGTTGAAGGTGCCCAGGCCGAAATCGCCGTGCTCGAGCAGGGTCGCCACGGTGGTGTCGCCGTCGTAGATGCCGTCGAGGAGGGCGCTCATCAGGCTGGTCTGGTACACGAGATGGCGGCCGGCGGGGACGTCCACGATGGTTCCTCCTGAGCGTGCGGTGGGGGTCAGAGAGACGGGATCAGTTCGGGCACCCGGCAGGGCTGGCCGCGGTCGAAGTTGAGGCAGGCGCCCAGGGCATCCGGGTACGGGGCGGTGTCACCCGAACCGAACCAGGCCGTGTAGAACAGCCAGAAGTTGAGGTTGCCGTGGGTGGAGCATCCGTCGCCGTCACTGTCGGGCTGGGCGAGGGCGGCCTCGTTGGGCTGGTACGGCGTGTAGTTGTACAGGTTGGCGGTGGCCTGGTTCTGGATGTCGACGGTACTGGCGCCGCACTCCGCGTCGGGGTTGTAGCCCACCTCCACGTCGCCGATCTTGTAGGTGCGCTCGGGCTCCTGGGTGTACTGCCGGAACTGCCAGGCGGCGTTGTAGACCTGGTTGAAGAACCCGAAGTACTCGGTCTCGCAATCGGCGGTGTCCGGGCAGCCGTAGCCGGTGGCGCGCAGGTAACCGGACTCGGTGGGCCGGCTGAGCAGAGACTGCTCCTTCTGCAACAGCACCAGCAGAACGCGGGGGCTGATGCCGCAGGCCTCGGCGACCTTGCTGATGATGGTGCTGGCGTGTTCGTGCTCGGCGCCGGGGTACGCGGCGCAGTGGCCCGCGCCTGCGGCGGGCTGGTCCACGGTGCTCTCGCGGTACTCCCAGAGACAGGGGGAGCTGTCGGTGCGGATGCAGCTGCGCGAGGTCAGGAACGACTGCACCTGCTGCTCGGTCATGGCGTCGGCGTTGAAGAAGGTGTAGTCGCTGATGATGCGGCCGGGCTCGAAGCCGGCCAGGTCGATCTGGTTGGTCGCGATCGGCGCGGTGCGGGTGGCCGTGGCCGGTTCTGCGTTCACCGCGGCGCCGACAAGGACGGCCCCGCCCAGGGCCACGACGAGAACGGCTGCCGTCGCGAGCGCGGAGAGGCGGTGGCGCTCGAAGAAGCTCATCCCGCCAGACTATCGAAGGCGTTCGGATGCCGGGTGGGAGGGGCCTGCGAGGTGCCGGCCGACCGGCCGCCGATTGATGTATTACGGGCGTCTAACGATGCGCGAACCGGGGCTCGGCCGGACGGCGGCGGCAGCGTGGGCTCGGATAGAATTGCAGGCCAGGAAAGGCGGGAAAAACGTGCCGAACGGTGCATCGACAGGTCTCCTGCGCGGGCGTTACAGGTTGCTGGAATTGATCGGTCAGGGCGGCATGGGGGCCGTCTACAAGGCCACCGACGAGTTCCTCGGCCGCAACGTGGCCATCAAGATCTTCCTCGCCAACGCCACGGCAGCCGCCGACGTGCGCCGCCAGGAGGACGAGGTCAACATTCTGGCCTCCCTCAGCCACCACAGCCTCGTCACCCTGCTCGACGCGGCGGTCGACCGCAGCATTCCCGCGATGCCGCGCATCTACCTGGTGATGGAACTCGTGGAGGGCGCCGACCTGCAGCGGAAGCTCGCCCGCGGCCCCCTGCCGGTGCGTCAGATCGCCCAACTGGCCTACGACCTGGCCGAGGGCCTGGAGTACATCCACTCCCGGGGCGTGGTGCATCGCGACGTCAAACCGGCCAACGTGCTGCTGGTGGACTACAACGGCGATGACTCCCGCACCCGCGCCAAGCTCACCGACTTCGGCATCGCCCTGCTGGCCGAATCCGAACGTTTCACCGCGGATGGCGCCGCCACCGGCAGCGCCCACTACATGAGCCCCGAGCAGGCCTCCGGCGACCCGGTGGGGCCGGCCAGCGACGTCTACGCTCTCGGCCTGGTGGTACTGGAATGCTTCACCGGTGAGATCGCCTTCCCGGGTTCCGCCGTACCGTCGGCCCTGGCCCGGCTGCTGAACGACCCGGTCATCCCGGCCACAGTGCCCGCTGCCTGGGCCGGCCTGATCGGCGCGATGACCGCCCGCGACCCCCGGGACCGGCCGCTCGTGCACGACCTGGTGCTGGCCCTGCGTCAGCTGATCATCGGCTCCTCTGGGCGACACCGCGCCGGCGCTCCGGTGCTGGTGGCAGCGGCTCGGCCCGACGCCAGGCCCGGCACCCGGCCCGGGGCGCCCGAGGCTGCGGACGAGGAGGGCCGGATGACGGCCGTGCGGCGGTACGACCTGCTGGACACCCCGCCGGACGGCGCCTTCGACCGGATCACCGCGATGGCCGCCCGCATCTTCCAGGTGCCGATCGCGCTCGTGAGCGTGGTGGACTACGACCGGATCTGGTTCAAGTCGAAGCATGGGCTGAGCGTGGAGCAGATCGACCGCGACGAGGGGCTCTGCGCCTCGGCGATCCTGCACGACGAACCGTGGGTGGTGACGGATGCCCGCACCGACCCCCGAGCGCTCGCGAACCCGCTGGTCGCCGGCGAGATGGGCCTGCAGTTTTATGCCGGGGTGCCGCTGACCACCAGGGACGGGCACAACCTGGGCACCCTGTGCCTGATCGACTACGAGCCGCGGGAGTTCACCGCGGCCGAGATGGCGACCCTCGAAGACCTCGCCGCCGTGGTGATGAGCGAACTCGAACTGCGTCTGGACAGCCGGCAGGCCCTGCTCGACCAGCGCGCCCTGCACGGCTGAGACCGGGCTGCGGGGCTGGTCGGATCAGAAATCCGCGGCCCAAAACCTCGCGGCCTCTTCCGGCGGGAGGCCGGCGACGGTTGAATGGGAGGGAACCGTCGAAGTCGGATGCGCCGCCTTCCGCGGCAGGAGGTCACCATGGACGCTGACACGAACAGAGGCACGAACCCGCGGGCCGATGCCCAGGATGCGGCGGCGGTGCACGCCGAGGCGGCCGCCCAGCCCGCGCAGGAGCCCGGCCCCCGCACCGGCATCGTCGTCGGGCACGACGGGTCCGCCGACGCCAATCACGCCCTGACCGTGGCGCTCGATCTGGCCGCCGGCCTCGCGGTTCCCGTGACCATCGTGCGCGCCTGGACGATCGACACGGCTCCGCGCCCGGCGAACTGGGAATTCGGGTACGTCTCCTCGTACTCCGACTACGCGGGAGCCGTGCGGGACCGGCTCGCCAAAGACACCCAGGCCGTCGTGGCCCAGCATCCGAACCTCGACGTGGAGTACAGGGTGGCCCTCGGCGGGCCGGCCAAGACCCTCATCGAGGTGTCCAAGGGGTCCCGGATGCTCGTGGTCGGATCCCGGGGACGTGGCGGCCTGGCCGGCATGCTGCTCGGTTCGGTCAGCGAGCAGTGCGTGCGGCACGCGGATTGCCCGGTGCTGGTGGTGCCTCCTCGGACCTGATCGCACCGGCGGGCTCGGACCGCGCCGCGGCGCGAACGATGCCGCGCGTGGTCAGCCGGCCTGCAGGCGGTTGCCCACCGCGAACCAGGCCAGCGCGCCGAACACCGGAGCGAAGACCACCGTGAGCACCCAGCGGGTGCGGGAGGACTCGCTCAGGTGCACAGCCTGGGCCACCTGCACGAGCGCGGCCACGATGAGCACGATGGCGCCCAGGAGAGCCAGGACGATGAGCGCCAGACCGATCAGCCCCCCGAGCTCAGCCCCGCTGAGCGCACCACCGTCCAGAACGTCGGTGTGCTCGTTGGTCCCCTGTAAGGCGGCGCTGAGTGTGCTGTTCATTCGTCGGATTCCCCTCGATCCCGGCAGATGGTGCCCGGCAGCGATGCCGGGCGGGTGATGCGGTGGTGCGGTTGTCGTCGGCCGGGAAAACAGGTTCCCCCCGGAATGTTCGCCCGGCCTCCGCAAAGCATACCAAACGGTATGATTAGTTTCGAGACGAAGTCGATATTGGTCTCGGTGCCGCGCCACCAGGCGCCGTGTCGACTCGAGGAGCAGCATGACCCAGCAGGCCCGAGCCGTTGAAACCCGCGCGGCCATCATTCGCGCCGCCGCCGACGTCTTCGGCAACCTGGGCTACGGCGGCGCCTCGATGGCCGACATCTGCGTCGCGGCCGGCCTCACCAAGGGGGCGCTGTACTTTCACTTCGACTCGAAGGACGCCCTGGCGCTGGCCGTCATCGACGCCCAGCACGAGCGGGCCCTCGCCCTGGGCGACGAGCTGCTGCACAGCGACCAGCCCGGCCTGCACGTCTTGCTGCGGATGGCCTTCGAGCTGGGCAAGCAGGTGCGGGATGACTCGGTGTCGCGGGCGGGCATCCGCCTGACCATGGAATCGAGCAACCTCTCGGTGCCGGTCGTCACGCCATACCGGGACTGGATCGCGGCGTGCGAGCTGCTGCTGCGCCGCGCCATCCTGGACGGCGACGTGCGCGAAGACGTGGATGTCGCGGCCGCGGCCCACTTCATCAGTCCGGCGTTCACCGGGGTGCAGGTGGTCTCCGGCGTGCTCACCGGCCGGGCCGACCTGATGCAACGCCTCATCGAGATGTGGTCGTTCGTGCTGCCGAGCCTTGTGGTGCCCGAGCGGTGGGAGACGCTGTCGACCCTGCCGCGGGAGATGGCCGACGTCTGGGGCTGATCCCGGCGCAACTGTGCCCCGTTCGGACAAATGGTGCCGGCGTACCGGCACCAATCGTCCGCACGGGGCACAGTTAGGCGGGCGGGCAGAGGGTGGAGGTTAGTCCTCGTCGGTGACGACGGAGAGCACCACGTTGATGTTGCCGCGAGTGGCGCGCGAGTACGGGCAGACCGCGTGTGCGGCCTCCATGGCCGCCTGGGCGGTGGCCGGGTCGGCGCCGGGAATCTGGGCTTCGATGGTGACCTCGAAGTCGAGGCCGGCGGCCATGCTACCGACCAGGTTGACGGTGAGGGTCACGGCGGACTCGGACACGTCGATCTTGTTCTGGCGGGCGGTGGCCTTGAGCGCGTTGTGGAAGCAGGCTGCCCAGCCGCTGGCGAAGAGCTGCTCGGGATTGGTGCCGGGGCCGTCGTCGCCGCCCATGTCCTTGGGGATGGACAGGTCGAGGTCGAGCTTGTTGTCGCTGGTGACGACCTTGCCGGTGCGTCCGCCCCAGGAGGTGGCGGAGGCTGTGTAAATGGCGTTGGTCATGATTGTCTTCTTTCGGGTAGAGCGGAGCACACTGGACTCAGTGTTCGACACGGAGCACGCATATGCTTCGTATTCGAAACAACTTGTTTTCAGCCTAACGGAGGACTGACCATGGGAATTCCCGAACCATCCATCTCTGCGGATGAGATGCGTGCCTGGGCGGCCCTCTTCGAGACATCGAACATCGTGCAGTACGCGGCCGACCGCAATCTGCGCGACACGGTGGGGCTCACCCTGGCGCAGTTCGAGATTCTGCTGCGCATCGGGGAGGCCGGCGCCGACGGCCGCCGCATGACCGACATCGCCGACGCCCTCACGGTCTCCCGCAGCGGGCTCACCTACCAGGTGGGCCAGCTCGAGCGGAAGGGCCTGGTGCTGCGGCAGCCGGCCCCCGACGACGACAGGTCGGTGATCGCCCGCATCACGCCGACCGGCCTGGACCTGCTGCGCGCGGGCATCCCCGGCTACGTGGACCTGGTGCGGGAGATGCTCTTCGACAGGCTCAGTCACGCCGACCTGATGACTGTCACCGAGATCCTCGACGACGTGCGGCGCCAACTCAAGGAGCAACCCAAGCGCTCGACGTTCAGGCGGGCGCGGCGCAGCGTCGCCCAGACCGGTGCGGATGCCGGTACGGATGCGACGGCGGCCGCGACGGTGGCCGCGACGGTGGAGTCCGCTGGGGTGCCCGCCGGCGAGTAGTCGCCAGGGCTCCCGCGGGGGTTGCATCCGTCGGTGTGGTGGGCAGACTGGAAAGATGAGCACCCCCACACACGACGACAGCCAGCACGGCGGCACCGAGCAGGGCGAGCAGCGCACCGTCGAACTCGTCGAGGACGAGCGGCGTTACGTGCTGCTGCTGAGCGGCAAGCGGGTGGGCTACACCGTGTACGCCGACCACGGTGAGCAACGGGTGTTCGTGCACACCGAGATCAACATGGACCAGTCGGGCAAGGGCCTGGCGTCGACCCTGGTGGCCGCCGCCCTCGACGATGTGCGGGCGCGGGGCCTGCGGCTCGTGGCGCTCTGCCCGTTCACGGCGGCGTACGTGCGCGGGCACCGGGAGTACGACGATCTCGTGGACCCGCTGACCCCGCGGCTGAAGGCCGACCTGCGTGCGGCCCAGCTGATCTAGAGCGCCTGCGCGGCGGTGCCCGCGGGGGTACTGTGTGCCGTGAAAACACACACACCGAACCCCGAGGAGTTGCATTATGGCTGGTGGAGTAGCGCGCCGCGATCGATTCGAACTGCCCGACTCCGTGCGACGCTTTTTCGAGGGCGACTGGGATTCCCCCGCCCTGCGGGTGGAGGAATACCAGGAGGGCAGCACCCTGGTCGTGAAGGCGGAGATGCCCGGCATCGACCCCGACAGGGACGTGGACATCTCGGTGTCCGATGGGGTGCTGCACATCCAGGCCGAACGCCAAGAGAGAACCGAGCACAAGGAGAAGGGCGGCTACCGCACCGAGTTCCGCTACGGCTCGTTCGCCCGCGACATTCCGCTGCCCAGCGGCAGCAAAGACGCGGATGTCTCGGCGAGCTACCGGGACGGCGTGCTCGAGGTGCGGGTGCCCGTCGCGGAGCGCTCCGAGACGACATCGAAGATTCGGGTGACCCGCGGCTGATTCGGCGGCTGCCGGGGCACGGTCACGGCGCCACGTCCACCCGGGGCGACGGGATCGAGGCGGATGAGACGCAACGGGCCTATCACGGTCTGTCCAGCCGGCGTTCCTGGACCTGCCCGGCGGTCGTTCCGTAGAGTGAAGGCATGACTGTCGACCGCACCGCCGTTCCCGGCCGCCGCACCACGGTGTTCGGCTGGGTGTGGAGCGTTCTGGTTCTCGGCATCGGGTTGTGGGTGAGCCTCGCCACCGGAGAGTGGATCGCCCTGCTGTGCGCGGCCGGCCTGGTGATCCTGCCCGTCGGCGGCCTTGCCCTCCGGGCCCGGCGACCGTAGCCACTCCGCCCCGGCCGCTGCCGCCGGACTCGCGTTGATGTGTGCATATGCATGGATGCACACGGTTTACCCAGCAACGTGACGTAATGTCACTTTCTTGCGCCCGGAGCCGACGATGTCGCCGCGGTGCTGGATTCCCATTCGACGGTGCCTTTCTCGGCGCCGTCCGCTCCACGCCCTACCTGGCCGGCCGCGTTCGATAACGAACGTGCCGTCGGCGAGGAACCCTTCCGAGGTCTGGTGGATCCGCGTCCTGATCCCGCTCCGACAGAAAGCTTCGCCATGCCCAGTTGCCCCGCCGCGCTCACCCGCGCCCAGACCACCCTTGCCCGCCGACCGGCCGGGGAGGCTCATGCGTAGGCGGACCGGATACATCGCGCCGCCCTCCCGTCACCGCCAGACCTACGCGGCGACCGCCATGACCTTCGTGGCCCTGCTCACGGCCGCTGGCGCACTGCCCGCCCAGGCCGCCTACCTGGATGCCGACGGTGTCGCGGCCGGATCGGTGACACGTTCGGGAATCGACCGGGCCCAGCCCGCCGCCGAGCCCGAGCAGAGTCTCACCGTGACCGCGGAATCGGCCATCGCCGTGCAGGTGGACACCTACGCGGCCAACGAGGCGGCACCGCCGCCACCCGTGGTCGTCGCTCCCGCCGCCAGCGAGCCCGCCCCCGCCACCGCTGCCGCGCCGGTTCGGGCGAGTGTGCAGTGGCCCTTCGCCGGTGTCACCCGTATTTCGGATGGCTACGGTCCCCGCTCGGCGCCCTGCGCCGGCTGCTCCACCTTCCACGACGGCCTCGACATGAACCCCGGCGAGGGAACCCCGATCGGTTCCATCGCCGACGGTGTCGTGAGCTCGGTCACCGCGTTCGACAACGGCGGCCTCGGCGTGCACGTCATGATCGACCACGTTGTGGCCGGCCAGAACGTCACCAGCACCTACGGGCACATGCTCGCCGGGTCCGCCGCCGTGAGCGTGGGCCAGTCGGTGACGGCCGGGCAGATCATCGGCAACGTGGGCAGCACGGGCCAGAGCACCGGGCCGCACATGCACCTGGAACTGCACCTCGACGGCGTCACCGCCATCGACCCGTACGGCTGGCTGACCGAGCACGCGGGGCCGATGTAGCCCAGCGTGCAACCCGACGACCTGACCGGCCCGCGTGGCCGGTCAGGTCGTCTGCGGTGGCACCTGGAAGTACAGGTGGGCGTGCAGGCGGCAGCCGTCGTTGAACGCCGACCCGCAAGCCGGACAGGCCTCGACCGACCGGTACTCGTCGATCGAGAGGGTGTGCCCGCACGCGCCGCAGAGGATGGCCCGCTCGGCCCACTCCGCGGGTGCCCAGCGCCCGGCCGGATGCGTCTCGGCGTCGGCGTGGCACTGGAAGCACGGGTAGAACCTGTCGCAGCAGCGGAACCGGATCGCGATGATGTCGGTGGGCCCGTTGTAGTGCTCGCAGCGGGTGTGCGCATCCACCGTGGCGCCGTACACGCGCGGGCGGGCGGCCGGTGGGTGAGCCTCGTCGTCGTGCCGCATGCCTCCTCCTCCCACTGTCCAGTCGCACTGTCCAGTCGCCGCGGCTCCGCTCGCACACGCACCGCTCGGGCACGCGTTTTGCACGCATCCGCAGACAAATGTGGCCGGTGCGGACTTCTGCGCCCGGCGTACCGGGTGCACTTGTCCGCACCGGCCACAGTAGCCGAGCTGGATGCGGCGGGCGGCTACTCGCCGGTGTCGGTGCCGGTGTCGGCGCCGGTGTCGGTCGTCGCGGTGGCCTGCTCCATGACGAAGGCCTCGAAGGCCGCGGCGTCGGCGAGGTCGCCCTCGTACTTCACGCCCTGCACGAGCACGGTCGGGGTGCCGACGAGCGGGCCGATGTCGGTGTTGGGCAGTGCGTTGTCGAGGGCGCGGTCGGTGGCGTCGCCCACCCAGTCGCTGAACTCGCCGTCGGTGATGCAGCTGGCCACGGCTTCGTCGGTGACGCCGGCCTCTTCCACCAGGCTGACCAGCTCGGCGTTGCTGAGGCCGGTCGTGCCCTCGGTGGGCTGGTTCGCGAACAGGGCGCTGTTCACGTCGAGGAAGCTGTCCGGCTGGTAGTTGGCCACGCAGGCGGCGGCGTTGGCCGACCGGGTGGAGTACTTGCTGCCGCTGGAGGACTGGTCGAGGATCGAGATCGGGTGCGTCTCGAGGGTGATGTTGCCCGCGGTGAGCCAGCTCGCGAGCTGGGCGCCGTTCGTGGTCTCGAACTGGCCGCAGTACGGGCACAGGTAGTCCACGTAGACCGCGATGTTCACGGTGCTGGTCAGCGCGCTCAGGTCGGTGGGCACGGGCTCGGCGTCGACCGCGGTGGCGGCTGTCGGCACGGCGCTGATCGCGGTGCCGTCGCCCTGCATCAGGATGCCGTCGCTGGCCATGTTGAGCGGCCCGGGCGACGGCGGCTTCACACTGCCGATGATCAACACGGCGACGATGGCGGCGACGGCCACCAGAGCCAGGCCGATGCCGCCGCGCAGGAACCAGCGGTTGCGCGTCTCGCGCTTCTTCTGTTCCTCCCGCTGGATGCGGGCGGTTTCGCGGGCCACCTCACGGCGGTCCTTCTTCGGGGGGAGCGGCTGGCCGGGGGTTTTAGCGTTCATGGACTATCTGTGCCGTTTCGTCGGGACTGGTTCTGGTCGACGCTACCGACCGCGCCTATGAGGTCGATTGCCGAGTGCTGTGAGCCAGCTGGGAGGGCAGCCCTGGCCGGGCGCCCAGGACGAGCCTAGGACCTGGATCGGGCCGGCTGGGACGGGTGCCTAGAACCAGGTGCTCAGGTGCGGCGCGTAGGCGGAGTGCAGCGCCGTGTCCAGCCGGATGGCGGCATCCGGGGACTTCTCGGTGATGCGGCCCGCGCGGGCGAGATCGACGGCGCTGGTACCGCCGAGGTACAACGACGCCAGGTCGGCGGCCGAGAGCGCCACCTCGACGGCGCCGGCCGGTGCCGCGCCGGTGAGCGGATGCGCCCGACCGGCCCCGTCGGCGGCCACGGTGAGCAGGAACCGGCCCGCGGCGAAGCCGAGGTCATCGCTCACGTCGAGCACGTAGTCGCCGGCGGCCGCGTAGCTGCGGGCGCCGAGCGCCGCCGGAACGTCGAGGATGCGCAGCCACAGGTGGTCGCGTTCGCTGGTCTTCCGCACCGCCCGGTGGTCGGACACCTGCCAGGCCACCGGTTCGGAGACGCTGCGCAGCCCTGCCTCGATCTCGTTGACCATGTCCATCTCGATCACGAACCGCCAGAGGGCGGCGTAGGCGTCGTCGGTCGCCGCGACGAGGTCGACGAGCTTGAGCCGACCGGGGTGGCTCACGTTCTGCAACGCGATCTCGTAGAGCGCGAAGCCGGCGATGGCGCCGTCGGCGTCGTCGTAGCGAACCACGCGGATGCCGCGCTTGTGGGCTTCCGGTTCGTTCGGCAGGAGGCCCAGGGTGCGCTTCCACCAGATCTCCCGTCGGTCGACCTCCCCGGGGGAGCGGTCCCTGGTGCGTTCGAAGACGGCGGGGCCGTCGGCCAGGAGCGACTCCGGGCTCACGAACTGCACCCGGCCGGCCGGGGTGGGGCCGGTCCAGCGGGCCCGCTGGGTGTCGACGAGGTAGGAGGACTGCCGCACCGCCGGGCCGAAGCCGTACCGGCCGTAGATGGTGGCCTCTGAGACCGTGAGCATGGCGATCGGCAGGCCCAGGCCGACAGCGGTGCGGAGCTCCGCGGTGAGCATGGCCCTGGCGATGCCCTGCCGGCGGTGGGTGGGCGAGACGGTGACCGAGCTGATCGCCCAGGTGCCCAGGGCGGTGCCGCCGGGAACCGTGAGGGCCATCTCCCAGGAGCGCACTGTGGCCACCGGGGTCTGCGGGTCTGACTGCGAGGCGTCCCAGACGCCGGTGACCCTGTCGGTGGCGATGTCCTCCACCTGCACCTCGAGGGTGCCCTCGGTGGGGGTCACCTCGTGGAAGCCGCGGGCATCCGCCAGCAGCCAGCGCTTGAGGCCCGCCTCGTCGGCGGCGTCGACAACGGCCAGTCTCAGGCCGCGCTCGGTGAGGTTTGCGGCGGATTCGGGGTCGACGGGTGCGGAGGCGTAGGCATTCACCCGTCCAGCCTACCCACGCGCTTTTCGGAGCGTTTCGGGGTGCGCCGCCGCAGATTGGGTGCGCTCCGACCCCCCGAAAGGCTGCAACGTTGTAATCGACCGGGTAAGTTCGGAAGCGAACAGAACTGCACCGGTGAACACCGCGGTTACGGGCCAGATCCGCGCCGGCATCCTGGCGCATCGGCTGTTCGCGTCGATGACCAACCAGGGAGCGAAATGGCAGCAACACTGCGCGATGTGGCGGCGCTCGCCGGGGTGTCCATCAAGACGGTCTCCAACGTCGTCCACGACTTCCAGCACATTCGGCCGGCCACCAGGGAGCGCGTGCGCTCGGCCATCGACGAACTCGGCTACAAGCCCAACATCTCGGCCCGCAGCCTGCGCTCTGGCCGCACCGGCGTGATCGGGCTGGCCCTGCCGGAGCTCAGCCTGAGCTACTTCGCCGAGCTGGCGGATGCGATCATCCAGGCCGCCGAGCGCCGTCACCTCGTCGTGCTCCTGGAGCAGACCGGCGGCGGTGACCGGGACCGCGAGATCGCCATGCTCTCCAGCCCGCGCCTGCAACTCACCGACGGCCTGATCTTCAGCCCGCTGGGCATGAGCACCCCGGATGCCGCGCTGCTCAACGTGGGCTACCCGCTGGTGCTGCTCGGCGAGCGGGTGTTCGGCAGCCCGGTCGACCACGTCACCATGCACAACGTGGAGGCCGCCAAGGCCGCCACCCTGCACCTGATCAGCCGCGGCCGGCGGCGCATCGCGATCATCGGCGCACACGAGGGTGAGGTGGTGGGATCGGCCGTTCTGCGCCTGCAGGGCTACCGCGAGGCCCTCGCCGAGGCCGGCATCCAGTTCGACCCGGCCCTGATCGGCAACGTGGGCCAGTGGCACCGCCGGGACGGCGCCGAGGCGATGCGCGCCCTGATCGACTCCGGCGTGAGCTTCGACGCCGTCTTCGGGCTCAACGACGCGCTCGCGCTCGGCGCCATGCGGGTGGCCCAGGTGGCCGGCCTGCGGGTGCCTGAAGACGTCATGTTCATCGGTTTCGACGGCCTGGACGAGACCAAGTACTCGCTGCCGACCCTGTCGACCATCGACCCCGGCCGCGACGAGATCGCCGACACCGCGGTGCGCCTGCTCGTGCAGCGCATCGAAGAGGGCGTGACCCCGCCGGTGCCCGAGATCTACCTGGCCGACTACACGGTGATCGAGCGGGAGTCGACGGTCGGCTGAGCGCACCTGCCGTGCAGGTCAGCACGGCTTTCCCCGGCCGCCGGGAGCGGCAGCGCCGGTCGGGTTGCCGCAGCCAACCTCGATAACGGAACGGTAACGATATTACAACGTTGGAATTATTGTCATCGATTGTGTTGCGCCCCAGCCGGGGCTGACATACTGTTACAACGTTGTAAAAACCAAGGACAAAGGATGTCCGACCCCATGGGCCGTGGCATCCACACTCACAGCACAGCCAATCGGGAAGGAACTACGTGATGAAGAGGTCACGTTTTATCGCCGCCTCCGTAGCAATGATCGCTACGACCGGCCTTCTGCTCAGCGGATGCTCGGCAGGAGCAGCAGACACCGGTGAGAAGCAGCTCACATTCATGTTCCGCGGCGGCGAAGACGAGAAGGCCGCGTACACGACGGCCATCAAGGCCTTCGAAAAAGCCAACGACGTCAAGGTCAAGATCATCAGCACCACCGCCGATGACTACTCCACCAAGCTCAAGGCGGCCATCGCCGGCAAGCAGATCCCCGACGTGTTCTACATCGCCCAGGGCGACATCCAGGCCTACGTGAACAACGGCGTGGTCCTCGACATCACCGAGTACGTCGAAGACTCCGACACCCTCGACCTCGACAACATCTGGGAATACGGCGTCGACAGCTACCGCTTCGACGGCAGCCTGGTCGGCGAGGGCGCGATCTACGCGCTGCCCAAGGACGTGGGCCCGTTCTCGTTCGGGTACAACAAGAGCATGTTCGAGGCGGCCGGGATCCCGCTGCCCGACGTGGACGTGCCCCTGACCCTCGAGGAATTCGTCGACATCTCCAAGCAGCTCACCAAGGACCTCGACGGCGACGGCGAGCTGGACCAGTGGGGCACCGGCCTCAACGTGAAATGGAGCCTGCAGTCCTTCGCCTGGTCGAACGGCGCCGACTTCCTCAACGAAGACCGCACTAAAGTCACCGTGGACACCCCCGAATTCGCCGAGGCTCTGCAGTGGTTCGCCGACCTGTCCAACGTGGAAGGCGTCACCCCCTCGACCGCTCAGGCGCAGACCCTCGACACCTACCAGCGCTGGATGAGCGGCCAGATCGCGTTCTTCCCGGTGGGCCCGTGGGACGTCTCCACCTACGCCGAGCTGGACTTCGACTGGGACCTGATTCCCTACCCGGCCGGCAAGACCGGTGAGTCCGCCACCTGGGTCGGCTCGCTCGGCATCGCCGTGGGCAGCACCACCGAGGACCCTGAGCTCTCCGCCAAGCTCGTCGAGTACCTCTCGGCCGACGTCACGGCGCAGCAGACCCTGGTCGACGCCGGTGTGCAGATTCCGAACCTCAAGGACATGGCCGACACCTGGGTGGCCGACTCGACCACCAAGCCGGCCAACAAGCAGGAGTTCCTCGACATCGTCAACGACTACGGTCGCGCGCTGCCGGCGAACAACACCTACAACGCCGAGTGGTACGACGAGCTGTTCACGAACATCCAGCCGGTGCTCGACGGCACGCAGACCGCCGCGGACTACCTCAAGGAGGCCCAGCCCAAGATGCAGGCCTTCCTGGACGACGCCAACGCCCAGGCCGGTATCGGCTAACACCCCGCCGGATGCCGCGACCTGTGTTCTCTACCCGCGGTCGCGGCATCCGCCCCCGGCCGGACGGCCGGACCCCTGTCATTGGAATCAAGTCAAGGAAGATCGCTGATGTCCACAGAAGTTCTTCGCACCAAGCCTCGCCGCTCCCGTCTGCATCGGCGTGAGCACCAGGTTGCGCTCGCGTTCATCGCGATCCCCCTGATCGGCTTCCTGCTCTTCACGCTCTACCCGCTGCTGTACTCCGTCTATGCCTCGTTCACGAGCTGGAACGGCCTGGCGGCCCCCAAGTTCAACGGGTTCGACAACTACATCAAGATGTGGAACGACCCGTACTTCCTCAAGTCGATGTGGAACACGCTGTTCCTGATGATCGGCATCCCGATCGGCCTCGTGCTCTCGATGGCCCTGGCCCTCGGGCTCAACCGCAGGATGCGCGGCATCACGTTCTTCCGCACCGTCTATTACATCCCGGTGATCTCCTCGATCGCCGCGATCGCCATCATGTGGCAGTGGGCCTACAACGGCGACTTCGGCCTGATCAACCAGGTCCTCGACCTCGTCGGTATTCAGGGCCCGAACTGGCTCGCCGACAAGGACACCGTCAAGCCCGCGCTGATCATCATGGCCACCTGGAAGGGCCTGGGCTACTCCATGCTGCTCTACCTGGCCGCGCTGCAATCGGTGCCCCGCTACCTCTACGAGGCCGCGGCGCTGGACGGCGCAGGCACCTGGCAGCAGTTCCGCAACATCACCCTGCCGATGGTGCGCCCGGTCACCTTCTTCCTCGTCGTGACGAGCATCATCGGCGGCTCGCAGATCTTCATCGAGATCAACATCATGACCCCGCTCGGCGGCCCGGAGTTCAGCTCGGCCTCGATCGTCTGGTACATCTGGCGCCAGGCCTTCAACAACCTGCACATGGGCTACGCCTCGGCCATGTCCATCGTGCTCGGGCTGATCATCTTCATCGTCACCGTCATCCAATTCCGGCTCAACCGCCGCAACCAGTTCTCGATTGACTGAAGGCCGCCACCGTGAGTACATCAACCTCCCTTCCCGGACCGGTCCAGGCCGGCGCCCCGCTGCTCGACCCGCAGGGCGGCCTGCCCGGCTCTCCCGCCGACCGCCGCCGCCGCGCCAACCGCACCCCGGATGCGTCCGGTCACCCCCTGACCCGCACCACCCGTTACAAGCTCGGCAACGTGCTCGTGACGATCATCCTGTCGCTCGGCGCGATTGTGATGCTCGGCCCGCTGCTCTGGACCTTCTCCACGTCGCTGAAGACCCACGACGCCATCTTCGCGCTGCCGCCGCAGTGGATCCCCGACCCGGTGGTGTGGGAGAACTACCTGCGCGTCTGGTCGGCAGGGCCGCTGCTCAGCGGTATCCGGAACAGCCTGATCGTTGCCGGCACCGTCACGGTGGTCGGCTCGATCACCTCGTCGGTCGCCGCGTTCGCGTTCGCGAAAATGCGGATGCCGTTCAAGAACGCCGTGTTCCTGATGCTGCTGGCCGGCCTGATGATCCCGTTCCCGACCATCATGATCCCGCAGTTCATGGTCTTCGCCGAGATCGGCTGGGTCGACACCCTGCTGCCGCTGATCGTGCCCGGCCTGTTCGGCAACATCATCATGATCTTCTTCCTCAAGCAGTACCTCGAGAACGTGCCGGACTCCATCATCGAGGCCGCCAAGCTCGACGGCGCCTCCTATCTGCAGATCTTCTTCAGGCTGATCTTCCCGGCCATCCGGCCGGCCATGGCCGCCCAGTTCATCCTCTGGTTCATGGCGGTCTGGAACGACTACCTGGCCCCGATCATCTACCTGAACACGCCGGAGAAGCAGACCCTGCAGCTCGTGATCGCGAGCTTCAACGCCCAGTACGCCAGCCAGACCGACTACCCGCTGATCATGGCGGCGTCGTTCATCGCGCTGCTGCCCGTGCTGATCGTGTTCATCATCTTCCAGCGCCAGATCATCGAATCGGTCGCCCTCACCGGCGGTAAGGGCTGACCATGTCACTTCTCGATCAGACCGTGCCCGGCGCGGCGCTGCAGAGCCTCGCGCCGGCACCGGCCGGCGACCCGGCCGGCTGGGGTACCCGCAACGCCCACGACCCCACCGTCGTGCGCGACACCGACGGCTCCTGGTACATGTTCTCCACGGATGCCGCCGCCGGCGCCGATTCGGTGGCCGCCGGTGTGCACGTGCGCCGCTCCGCCGACCTCGTGCACTGGAGCTTCGCGGGCACCGCGCTGCCCGGCGTGCCCGAGGCGGCCTTCGCATGGAGCCAGGCACCCGGCCTCTGGGCGCCCGAGGTGGTGCGCTGGTCGGCCGACGGCGACACCGCCGTGCGCTGGCACATGTACTACTCGGCATCCACCTTCGGCTCGAACACCTCGGCCATCGGCCTCGCCGTGGCGAGCAGCCTGGCCGGTCCCTGGGCAGACCAGGGCATCGTCGTGGGCACGACGGCCGGCGTCGACAGCCAGAACGCCATCGACGCCGCCGTGACGTTCGACCGCACCGGCACCCCGTGGCTGACCTACGGATCGTTCTTCTCCGGCATCTACACGCTGCCGCTCGACCGTGAGACCGGCCGCCCGGTGACGCCGGGCGACCTCGGCACCCTCATCGCCGCCCGCGCGCTGTCGGTGGAGCGGGCGATCGAGGGCGCGTACATCCTCTACCGCCGCGAGGAAGACCGGTACGTTCTGTTCGCCTCCTACGACTCTCTGTTCGACAGCTACAACGTGCGCGTGGCCGTGGCCGAGGAGATCACCGGTCCGTACACCGACCTGCTGCACCGGTCGATGACCGACCTCGACGCCGCTCCGTCGTCGATCGGCACCAAGCTGCTCGGCAGTCACCGCTTCGGCGCCGACACCGGCTGGTTGGCCCCCGGGCACAACTCGATCCTCGTCGAGCCGGGCCTGCCCGGCGCCGCCGGCGACGGGGCCGACGAGTACTTCATGGTGCACCACGTACGGTTCGCCGACGACCCCAGCCAGCACGTCGTGCAGCTGCGTCGCACCTTCTTCACCGCGGCCGGCTGGCCCGTGGTCTCGCCGCAGCCGTTCGCCGGTGCCGCCGTGGAGGCCTTGCCCGAACCGGTGTCGCTGGCCGGGCCCTGGAGCGCGGTGCGCCTGGCCCCCGATTCGACGGCCCTGGTCGACGCCGCCCCGGTGCGGGTCGACCTCGCGGTGCTCGAGGCGGATGCGCCCGCCCGGCTCTTCGACGGCCGCACCGAACTGGTGCGCATCGTGGTCGCCGGCACCGGGGCATCCGACGCGGCACCCGGCACCGAGCTCGTCGGCACCGAGCTCGACGCCGTGCTCTTCGCCAGCTGGGACTGGGCGAACGCCCGGCCCGCCCTCTCGTTCAGCGGTCTCGCCGCGGACGGCGTGGCCTGGTTCGGAACGAGAGGGGCCTGACATGGACGACTACGCCATCGGCTGGGCCGGCAAGGTCATGCAGTGGCTGCGGTTCGCGATCGCCCTGGTCGTGATCAACCTGCTCTTCGTCGCGGGCAGCATCGCCGGCCTGCTCGTGCTCGGCGTGTTCCCGGCGGCCACCGCCGCCGCGATCCTGCTCGGCCGGCTTCGTGCCGGCCAGCCCAGCGACCGCCTGGTGCGGGACTTCATCACCGCGTACAGGGCCCAGTTCTGGCACCTGGCGGTCGTGGCGATCCCGTTCTGGGCGGCCGGCGTGCTGATCTTCCTCGACCTGGTGGCCTTCCAGACCGTGGCGTTGGCCGGCAGCCCGGTGAGCGCCGTGCTACTCGTGCTGCTCGTCGTGGTGTCGGTCGGCACGCTGCTCGCGGCGCTCTCGGCAATCACCATCTGCACCCGCTACCGCGACTCGGCCCGGTCCATCTGGCGGTACGCATTCGTGCTGCCGTTCGTGTCGCCGGTGCTGAGCCTCACCCTGATCCTCAGCCTGGGTGTCCTCACCGTCGCCCTGTTCCAGTTCGGCGGGCTGATCCCCCTGATCGGAGCCTCCGCGCCGCTGTTCCTGGCCGGCTGGCTCATCGACCGCCGCCTCGCCGCCCTCGACACCACGCATCCAGCGCACGGCGCCGCGCGGAACGCCGACGGCGCCCTGCCGCTCGCGCCGCTCCGCCCGGCGGCGACGGCCTGACCGGCATCCCTTAGTTCCGACCTTTTTCCCCTATTCCTCCGCACCACCTCACACCTTGTACAGACAGGACAGGATCCCCGTGACCACCGCACGAATCACCATCGACCGCAGCAATGTGGTCGCCCCGCTCAACCGGCGCATCTTCGGCTCCTTCGTGGAGCACCTCGGCCGCTGCGTCTATGACGGCATCTACGAGCCCGGCCACCCCACTGCCAACGCCGACGGCTTCCGCCTCGACGTGGTCGACCTGGTGAAGGAACTCGGCACCACCACCATCCGCTACCCCGGCGGCAACTTCGTCTCCGGCTACAAGTGGGAAGACGGCGTGGGCCCCCGCGCCGACCGGCCGGTGCGCCGCGACCTGGCCTGGCACTCCCTGGAGAGCAACCAGGTGGGCCTGGAGGAATTCGGCCGCTGGTGTGAACTCACCGGCTCCGAACTGATGATGGCCGTCAACCTCGGCACCCGCGGCATCGAGAACGCCCTCGACCTGCTCGAATACGCCAACGGCGAGGCCGGCACCGCCCTGGCCGACCAGCGCATCGCCAACGGCAAGACCGAACCGTACGACATCCGCATGTGGTGCCTGGGCAACGAAATGGACGGCCCGTGGCAGATCGGCCACATGTCCTCCGCCGACTACGGCAAGATCGCCGCGCGCACCGCGTCGGCCATGAAGACCGCCGACAAGAACCTCGAACTCGTCGTCTGCGGCTCCTCCGGCTCGGCCATGCCCACCTTCGGCGAGTGGGAGCGGGTCGTGCTCGAGGAGAGCTACGACTACGTCGACTACATCTCCTGCCACGCCTACTACCAGGAGCGCAAGGGCGACCTGGACTCCTACCTCGCCTCGTCGATGGAGATGAAGTACTTCATCGACACCGTCGTCGCCACCGCCGACCACGTCAAGCACAAACTGCGCAGCCAGAAGACCATCCAGCTCTCCTTCGACGAGTGGAACATCTGGTACCTCGACGAGCACCAGGCCTCAGAGGAGGTCAACGAGGAGTGGCGCATCGCGCCGCGTCAGCTCGAAGACGTCTACTCCGTGGCGGATGCCGTGGTGCTGGGCAACCTGATGATCACCCTGCTGCAGAACCACGACAGGGTCACCTCGGCGTCGCTCGCCCAGCTGGTGAACGTGATCGCGCCCATCATGACCGAACCGGGCGGAGCATCCTGGCGCCAGACCACGTTCTTCCCGTTCTCGGTGACGTCACGGCTCGCCCGCGGCGAGGTGCTGCGGCCGCGGATCGACGTGGGCACCTACGACACCGCGCTCTACGGCGCGGCTCCGCTGGTCGACTCCGTCGTCACCGCGGATGCCGAAACCGGCAACTCGGCGGTGTTCCTGGTCAACCGCAGCCAGACCGAGTCGATCGAGGTGACGATCGACGTCTCCGGGCTCGGCGCATCCGCCATCGCCGAGGCCGTCACCCTGCACGACGCCGACCCGTACGCGAAGAACACCTTCGCCGAGCAGACCAGGGTGGGCCTGGCGCCGCTGACCGGCGCCGTGCTGACCGACGGTCAGCTCACCGTCACGCTGCCCCCGGTCTCATGGTCGGCGCTCGCGCTCAACTAGGTCGGACGGGTCGGGCGGGTACGCTCGCGGGCCTCTCCGTCCTGACCCTGGCCGCGGTGCTCCTGTTCGTGCTGAGCGGATGCTCGGCGCTGCCGGGGGCCCGCGTGCTCACCGGCGACCTCGCCACCCACGACCCGGCCTTCGTGGCGGGTGCCGACGGGGAGCCGTCGTACGTGTACTCCACCGGCAACGGCCAGATCGCCGACGGTAACATCCAGATCCGCCGGTCGAGCGACGGCGTGGACTGGGAGTACGTGGGCGAGGTCTGGCAGGAGAAGCCGGTCTGGCTGGTGGAGGCGGTGCCCGGGGTCGACAACCTCTGGGCACCCGAGCTCTACGAGCACGACGGCACCTGGTACCTCTATTACTCGGCGTCGCTGTTCGGCACGAACACCTCGGTGATCGCGCTGGCCACCAACAGCACCCTCGACCCGGATGCTGCCGACTACGAGTGGGTCGACCAGGGTGAGGTCATCACCTCCGTCGGCACCGACTACAACTCGATCGACCCCGGCGTGGTCGAGGATGCCGACGGCACGCCCTGGCTGAGCTTCGGGTCGTTCTCGACGGGCCTGCAGCTCGTGCAGCTCGAGTGGCCGAGCGGACTGCGCACCGACGACACCGACCCGGTGACCATCGCCGACCGCAACCTGGCCGTGAACGCGCTCGAGGCGCCGTACCTGCTGGCGCACGACGGGTTCTTCTACCTGTTCTTCTCCAGGGACTTCTGCTGCCGGGGCGTGGACAGTACCTACAACATCGCCGTGGGCCGGTCGGAGTCGGTGGCGGGGCCGTACCTCGACGCCAACGGGGCGGCGCTGCTCGAGGACGGCGGCACACCCGTGCTGGAGTCCGACGGCACCCGCATCGGGCCCGGCGGCCAGTCGGTGTCCGGGGGAGTGCTCGCGTTCCACTACTACGACGAGACGTTGGACGGAGCCTTCCAGCTCGGGCTCATCGAGTTGCAGTGGACGGACGGCTGGCCCGTGGCGGCCTGGGGCGAAGCCGCCGCGGAGTAGGCGGGTCCTCCGCGGGGCGCGTTGTGTCCCGTGGCGCAGGTTAGTTCCCGTGGCGCAGGTTAGGTCCCGTGGCGCAGGTTAGGTCGGTACCTAACCTGCGCCGCGGTGCTGAACCTGCGCCGCGACGCTCAACCTGCGCCGCGACGCCGGCGCCCGGGTGCGCTCAGGCGCGCTGCGCGTGCGCGGCGTACTGGGCGCGGATGACGGGACGGAAGTCCGGGGTGGGGTGCGCCCCGAGCGCCACCGACCAGGCCGGGCGGGTGCCGGTGAGCGACCAGGCAGCCTGGGCGGCGCCGCCGTCGGCCACGTACTCGCCGGGGGTGGGCACGGCCACCGGGGCATCGAACACCTGGGCGGCGATGAACTGCACGGCCGGGTTCTGCGCCGCGCCGCCGATCAACAGGATGCGTTCGACGGTCACTCCCTGCGCGCGCACGGCATCCAGCCCGTCGGCGAGCCCGCAGAGCAGCCCCTCGATCGCGGCCCTGGCCAGGTTCGGCCGGGTGGTCGAGGCCAGGGTCAGGCCGAACAGCGAGGCGGTGGCGTCGGGCAGGTTGGGCGTGCGTTCGCCCTCGAAGTACGGCTGCAGCACCAGGCCCTGAGCGCCGGGATCGGCCTGGAGCGCGAGACGGCCGAGCTCGTCGTGGTCGACGCCGAGCAGGCCGGCGACCGAGTCGAGGATGCGCGCGGCATTGAGGGTGGCGATCAGCGGCAGGTGCAGCCCGCTGGCGTCGGCGAACCCGGCGACGGTGCCGGAGGCATCCTCGCTGGGCACCGCGGTGACGGCGAAGACGGTGCCGCTGGTGCCGATGGAGACGATGACGTCGCCGGCCGCGGCGCCGAGGCCGAGCGCGGCTCCGGCGTTGTCGCCGGCGCCCACTCCCACGACCAGTCCAGCGGGCACGCCGGGCAGGGCCACCGTGGTGCCGGCGGTGTCGCCGGGGCCGAGCACCCGGGGCAGCACGGCGTCGTGGCCGAGCCCCAGCACGAGCAGCTCGCGGTCGTAGTCACCCAGGGCGGCCGAGTAGTAGCCGGTGCCGCTGGCATCCGAGCGGTCGGTGCTGAGTTCGGTGAGCACCGGGCCGAGCTCGCTCTCGCCGGCCGGGCCGTAGCCGCGCAGGCGCCAGCTGAGCCAGTCGTGCGGCAGGGCGACGGCGGCGACCCTGGCCGCGTTGGCCGGTTCGGCATCGCGCAACCAGCGCAGCTTGGTGACGGTGAACGACGCCACCGGCACGACGCCGGTGCGGCGGGCGTATTCGGCGGCGCCGACCTCGTTGATCAGGGCGGCGGCGGCCGGCGCACTGCGGGTGTCGTTCCAGAGCAGCGCCGGGCGGATGACCCGGCCGTCTTCATCGAGCACGACCATGCCGTGCTGCTGCGCGGCCACCGAAACGGCGGCGACGTCGTCGAGACCGCCGGCGGTCTGCACCGCGGCGAGCAGCGCATCCCACCAGGCGGCCGGATCGACCTCGGTGCCCACGGGGTGGGAGGCCTTGCCTGAGCGAACGAGCGCTCCGGTCGCGGCATCCCGCACCACTACCTTGCAACTCTGTGTCGACGAGTCGACTCCGGCAACCAGCGTCATGACGCACTCCAAACTGATGAAAAGCAGCGGTGGGTGAGCACAACACCTGCAATCCTCAGCCGGGCCGGACGTCGTCCCCACAATGCCGGGGCAGTCATCCACTGGGTCAAGAAATAGCAGGAGGTGTGCCACCACCCGGGGCGCCGACGGCGTCCTCGCCGTCGTCGTCCCGAGTGGTTCACGTAAATTGTTCTGGGTCTAAACATATTCGGTCCGGGGTGGATGTTCAAACTTCGCCGGTGCCGAGTGCCCGCGCGCGGGGCCGGGCTCGGCCGATTGCCCGATTCGGTAAAACTGCACGCTGGAAGCCCCCTTAGTGGGGTAACCTCAAGTACCGGGGGTCGCGGGGGCGTCGTATACGTTCCAGTCTGTGTCTCTCGCGCGCAGACAGGCCATGCTCCATGATCCGCATCCCCACCCGCCGGTCGATGACAATGGCTGTCGCCGGTGTCGGCCTCGTCGGCGCACTCATCGTCGCTTCAGTGTCCGCGGCCTCTGCTGCCGTCACGACGGATGGCCCGATTGACCTGGGCACCGCCGCCGGCTACGGCGTCCTCGCCAGCAGCACCGTCACCAACACCGGTCCCACGGTGCTCACCGGCGACCTGGGGCTCTCGCCCGGAACTTCGATCACCGGCTTCGGGGGTGCCCCCGACGGCGAGGTCAACGGCACCACCCATCAGACCGATGCCGCGGCGCTGCAGGCGCAGATCGACACCACCACGGCCTACAACGTCGCAGCGTCACTCACGCCCACCACCAGCGGAATCAGCGAGCTCGCCGGCCGCTCGTTGGACCCCGGGATCTACAACGGCGACGCGCTCGCGCTGTCCGATAACGGCGAGCTCACGCTGGCCGGCGACGCCAACTCGGTCTGGGTCTTCCAGGCGGCCTCGAGCCTGACCATCGGGTCCGGCACCAGGATCACCATCACCGGCGACGCCAACGCGTGCAACGTGTTCTGGCAGGTCGGCAGCTCCGCCACGATCGGCACGTCCGCGCAGTTCGAGGGCACCATCCTGGCTCACACCTCGATCACCGCCACCACGACCGCGAGCATCACCGGCCGGCTGCTGGCCAACACCGGTGCCGTGACCCTGGACACCAACGTGATCACCGCACCCACCAATTGCCCGCCTCCTGGCACGACGACCGTGACTCCGACGGACACGTCGACGCCGATCGCCACCGACACCGGCACCTCGACAGGCACGCCGTCGCCGTCGCCGTCGGCCAGCACGCCGCCGCTCGGCGGTGGCGGCGTCGGCGACGGTAGCGGCCCCGCCTCCGAGCTGGCCGAGACCGGCAGCAATGCCACTCCGATTCTGCTGATCGGCGGCGTGGTCCTCCTGGCCGGAATCGCACTGGTCACCGTCGTCGCAATCCGTCGTCGTCGTCAGGCGCACCCGCACGACCAGTAGGTCAAGCGGTCCGCCGCGCGCGGGGTCGTGGGATGCACCCGAGCCGGGTGGGCACCTCGGCGGGCGGGCGGCCGGCCCGAGGCCGGCTCAGCGCATCCAGCCCGAGGGCGGTCGGTTCGCCAGGCGATCGCGTGAGTTGGCGAGGTGCACGCGGGCGGCGGCATTCGCTCCGGCGGCATCGCGCCGTTCGATCGCGGTGAAGATCGCCTCGTGCTCGAAGGTCACCCTCGAGAAGTGCTCGTCGCGCCCCGGCTCGTCGGCGGCGTGCAGCCGGGTCTGCGGCATGGCGATCATGGTGGGGCCCAGCGACGACATCAGCTCGGCGTAGTAGTGGTTGTTGGAGGCGACGGCGATCAGCAGATGGAACCTGAAGTCGGCCTCCACCGCGCCGCTGGGTTTCGCCCGGCTGGCGCGGAAGGCGTCCAGAGCCGTGGCGATGTCATCCAGCTGCGCGGGGGTGTGCCGCAGGGCCGCGAGGCTCGCGGCCTCCACCTCGACCCCGAGCCGAAAGTCGATGAGCTCGATCCGGTTCGCCACGGTGTGGATCTCCTCGGGGTGCACCCTGAAGGCTTCCTCGCTCGGGCGGGTGAGCACGAAGGTGCCCTTGCCGCGGTAGGTCTCGACGAGACCGGCGGCCTGCAGCCTGGAGACGGCCTCGCGAACCACGGTGCGGCTGACCCCGAACTGCTCCATCAGGCCGCTTTCCGAAGGGAGCTTGTCGCCGGGGCCGACACCGCCGCCCACGATCTGTGCCCGCAGCAACCGCTCGACCTTCTCGGCGAGGCTGCCCGCCCCGTTCCGCACGCTCGGCTCTACGTTCATGGCAAACCTCCGAGGTGCAAGACGGCGCGGGCTATCCGCTGACTATTTCGTGCCGAACTCTACAGTGTCGCTGACCCAGGCCAGGGCCTGGTCGCTCAGCGTGATGCCGAGGCCGGGCCGGTTGGGGATCAGCATGCGACCGTTCGAGGTCTCCAGGCGCTCGTTGAACAGCGGGTTCAGCCACTCGAAGTGCTCCACCCAGGGCTCCCGCGGGTACGCGGCCGCGAGGTGCACGTGGATCTCCATGGCGAAGTGCGGGGCCAGCTGCAGCCCGGCCTGGTCTGCCATCGCCGCGAGGCGCAGGAACGGGGTGATGCCGCCGATCCGCGGTGCGTCCGGCTGGATGATGTCGGCCGACCGGTGCTCGATCAGGTTGATGTGCTCGGCCACGCTGGAGAGCATCTCTCCGGTCGCGATCGACGTGTCCAGGGCGCTGGCCAGCTGGGCGTGGCCTTCGGCGTCGTAGGCGTCGAGCGGTTCCTCGATCCAGACCAGGTTGAACTTCTCCATGATCCGGCCCATCCGCATGGCCGTCGGCCGGTCCCACTGCTGGTTCGCGTCGACCATCAGGGGCACATCGTCACCGAGGTGTTCGCGCACGGCGGTGAGCCGGGCGATGTCCACCTTGGAGTCGGGGTGGCCGACCTTGATTTTGATGCCGCCGATGCCGTCGGCCAGTGACTGGCTCGCGCGCTCCTTCACCTGGTCGATCGGCGCCTGCAGGAAGCCGCCGGAGGTGTTGTAGGTCTGCACGGAGTCGCGGTAGGCGCCGAGGAGTTTGGCCAGGGGCAGGTCGGCCCGCTTGGCCTTGAGGTCGTAGAGGGCGATGTCGATGGCGGCGATCGCCTGGGTGGCGACGCCACTGCGGCCCACGGAGGCTCCGGCCCAGAGCAGCTTGGTGTAGATGCGACCGATGTCGCTGGGGTCCTCACCGATGATGTTGTCGGCGATCTCCTTGGCGTGCGCGTACTGCGCCGGGCCGCCGGCACGCTTGGAGTAACTGAAGCCGATGCCGGAGTGGCCGTTCTCGGTGAGGATCTCCACAAAGAGGAACGCGATCTCGGTCATCGGCTTCTGGCGGCCGGTGAGCACCTTCGCGTCGCTGATCGGGGTGTCCAGCGGCAGGGTCAGTGCCGAGAGCTTCACGTGACGGATGCGGTCGGTCGTCGCGACGCCGCCGGAGAGCGCGGAGAGCGGGTTGTAGAAGCTGTTGAGGCCGTCGGGAGCGGTGTCCTTGGCCGGGGTGTCGGTGATTGTCATGTGCGAACTCCTTTGTCGGGCTTATCGAATCGTCTGGTCGACAGCTTATCGTACAAGTGAGCAACTTGTACGATAAGTGGGTCGATCGACCCGGCGGATGCCCGCTCAGGCCAGGGTGAGCAGCCGGCAGGTGGTGGCCACCGCGCGTTCGAGGTTCGCCGCACCGTCGGCCAGGGCGCCGGGCAGGTCGGTGACACCCTGCACGATGGGCACCAGGGCAGCGAAGCCGTGCTCGTAGAGAACCTCGGCGCCGGCACCGATCCGGCCGGCGAACGCGACGACGGGTACGCCGTGCAGGGCGGCCGCCTCCGCGACCCCCAGTGGGGTCTTCCCGTTCAGGGTCTGGGAGTCGATGCTGCCCTCTCCGGTGAAGACGTAGTCTGCCCCGGCGATCTTGTCGGCCAGGCGCACGGCGTCCATGACGACATCCACGCCCCGCCGCATCTCGGTCGGCAGGAAGGCGAGGAAGGCGGCGCCGAGACCGCCGGCGGCCCCCGCGCCGGGGCGCGAGGCGATGTCGGTGCCGGTTAGCGCCGCGATCACCGCGGCGTACACGCCCAGGGCGGCGTCGAGCTCGAGAACCGTCGCGGGGTCGGCGCCCTTCTGCGGGCCGAACACGGCGCTGGCACCGGTGCTGCCCAGCAGCGGGTTGGTCACGTCGCTGGCGATCTGGAACGTGCTGCCGGCCAGGCGCTCATCGAACGCGGACAGGTCGACCCGGTGCAGCCGGGCCAGCGCCGCACCGCCCGGGGGCAACTCGGCCCCCGACTCGTCGAGGAGGCGGGCGCCGAGGGCCTGGAGCATGCCGGCGCCGCCGTCGTTGGTCACCGATCCGCCCAGGCCCACTATGAAGCGCGTGGCGCCCCGGTCCAGTGCGTGGCTGATCAGCTCGCCGACCCCGGCGGAGCCGGCGGTCTTCGGGTCCCGGTCGGCGACGGCGACCAGGTCGATCCCGGCGGCGGCGGCGATTTCGATGATGGCCAGGTGCTCGTGCTCGACGTAGCCGTATGCGGCCTGCACAGGGCGACCGACGGCGTCGTGCACCGCCGCGCGAACGACGGCGCCGCCGAGGGCGGCCGCCAGGGCCTCCGTGGTGCCCTCGCCGCCGTCCGCCATCGGTGCGCCCACGCACTCGGCGTCGGGGAACACCGCCAACACGCCGCGTTGCATGGCGGCGACGGCCTCTGCGGCGGTCATCGATTCCTTGAACGAGTCGGGGGCCAGAACGAATTTCATCGGATGAGTCCTCTAGTGAAGATGGTTAACGCAAGGCGGGAAGAGGGCGAACCCTCTTCCCGCCTCACACGACGAGCTCGCTCAGCGAACCAGGGCGGGCCGCTTGGCGTCGAACGCCCAGTCCTCGACAAGGTACTGCATGCCGATGGCGTCGTCCCTGGCGTCCAGCGCCTTCTCCTTGTACAGCTCGTGCGCTTCGAGAACCCGGTTCAGGTCGATCTCCACGCCCAGACCTGGCACGTCGGGGATGGCGATTTCGCCGCCCGTGATCTTCAGGGGGTTCTCGGTCAACTGCTCCACACCCTCCTGCCAGATCCAGTGTGTGTCCAGCGCGTTGTATTCGCCGGGCGCCGCTGCGCCGCACTGGGCGATCATCGCGAGCGAGACGTCGAAGTGGTTGTTGGAGTGGCAGCCCCAGGTGAGGCCGAATTCGTTGCACATCTGGGCGACGCGCACGGAGCCCTGCATGGTCCAGAAGTGCGGGTCGGCCAGCGGGATGCTGACGCTCTGCAGGGTGAGGGCGTGAGCCATCTGGCGCCAGTCGGTGGCGATCATGTTCGTCGCGGTGGGCAGCCCGGTGGCCCGGCGGAATTCGGCCAGGATCTCGCGGCCGGAGAAGCCTTCCTCGGCGCCGCACGGGTCCTCGGCGTAGGCCATGATGCCGTTCATGTCGGTGCACAGCTCGATGGCCTCGTTCAGCGACCAGGCGCCGTTCGGGTCCAGGGTGATCCGGGCGTCGGGGAAGCGCGCCTTGAGGGCCTTGACGGCCTTGATCTCCTCGGAGCCGGCGAACACTCCGCCCTTGAGCTTGAAGTCCTTGAAGCCGTAGAGGTCGAAGGTCGCTTCGGCCTGACGCACGATGGCCTCGGGGGTGACCGCTTCTTCGTGGCGGATGCGGTACCAGTCGACGTCGGAGTCGAGGTCGTGGCGGTAGTCCAGCTCGGTCTTGTTCGGGTCTCCCACGTAGAACAGGTAGCCGAGGGCGCGCACGGATTCCCGCTGCTGCCCATCGCCGAGCAGCGCCGCCACGGGCACGCCGAGGTGCTTGCCGAGCAGGTCGAGCAGGCAGGATTCCACCGCGGTGACGGCGTGCACCGTCGTGCGCAGGTCGAAAGTCTGGAGTCCGCGTCCGCCGGAGTCTCGGCCGCTGAACGTGGTGGCGATGGCCTTGAGCACGTTCTTGTAGTTGCCCAGCGACGACCCGACCACGAGGTCCTTGGCGTCTTCGAGGGTCTGGGTGATCTTCTGGCCGCCGGGAACCTCGCCGACGCCGCGGTTGCCCGCGGAGTCCTCGAGGATCACGATGTTGCGGGTGAAGAACGGGCCGTGCGCTCCGGAGAGGTTCAGCTCCATGCAGTCCCGCCCGGCGACCGGGTAGACCATCATCTTGGTGATTGTGGGGGTGCTCATGCGACGACCTCCGAGCGGCTCAGTTCAAGATTGGCAAGTTTTTCGTAGTACTGCACCAGCCCACTGTGGTCTTCGAGTTCGTGACCGTCGGCCTTGAGCGCTGTCATCATCTCGAGCATCGAGGTCGTCAGCGGCACCGGGGCACCCACCGAGAGGCCGGTCTCCAGGGCGTTCTTGAGGTCCTTGATGTGCAGCATGATGCGGAAGCCGGGGGTGAAGTTGTGGTCGAGCATCATCGGGGCCTTGGCCTCCATGACGGTCGAACCGGCCAGGCCGCCGCGGATCGCGGCGAAGACGGCATCCGGGTCGACACCCGCCTTCTGGGCGAACACCAGTGCCTCAGAGACGGCGGCGATGTTGACCGCCACCACGATCTGGTTGGCGAGCTTGGCGATGTTTCCGGCGCCGATCTCACCGACACGAACGACGGATGCTCCCATCACGCCGAGCACGTCGGCGTACCTGTCGAACAGGTCCTGCGGGCCGCCGACCATGATCGACAGGGTGCCGTCGATGGCCTTGGGTTCGCCGCCGGAGACCGGGGCGTCGAGCATCGGGATGCCGTTCGCGGCGAGAGCATCGGCGACCTCACGGGAGACGAGAGGGGCGATCGAGCTCATGTCGATGTAGGACAGCCCGGGGTGGGCGCCCTCGAGGATGCCGTCGGCACCGAGGACGACCTCGGTGACCTGGGGGGAGTTGGGCAGCATGGTGAGCACGAGCTCCACCTGCTCGGCGACGGCCTTGGCGGTGGGCGCCTCGACGGCTCCCAGGGCGGTGAGTTCGGCGAGGGTGCTGGGGTTGTTGTCGCGAACGACAAGCTCGTGTCCGGAGGCGAGGAGGTTCTTGGCCATGGGCTTGCCCATGATGCCGAGACCGATGAATCCGATTCGCATTGGATTTCCTTTTCTGTGCGTAGTGATGTGGAGCGAAGTGAGTAAGAGCGGTTAGCCGACGACGGCGTTGAGGATGAGCACGCCACCGAGGCCGAGGACCGAGAGAGCCGTGGTGTACGAGGTGCGCACCTTGATGGCATCCATCACGGTCAGGCCGAAGAATTCCTTGAACATCCAGAAGCCCGGGTCGTTGACGTGGGAGAAGGCGATCGAGCCGCAGGTCACGGCGAGAACCATGACCTCGGGGGTGGTCGTGCCCGCGGTGACGAACGGGAGCGCGATGCCGGCCGCGGCGACCACGGCGACGGTGGCCGAGCCGAGCGCGACCCGCATGATCACGGCGATCAGCCAGACCAGGATGATCGGGGAGATCGGCCAGTTGCCGGTGAGATCGGTGATGTAGTCGGTGATCCCGGCGTCCACCAGAACCTGCTTGAAGGCGCCACCGGCACCGATGACGACGATGATCATGGCCATCGACTTCATGGCACCGGAGCAGGAGCCCATGATCTCGCTGAGCGAACGACCCGCGCGCAGGCCGACGAGCCAGATGGCCAGCAGGAGGGAGATGAGCAGTGCGATCGGGGGCGATCCGATGAAGGCGACGATTTCCATGCCGGCGGTCTCGGCCGGAATCATCATCTCGGCGATGGCCGCGCTCGCGATCAGGACGACGGGGAACAGGGCGACGAGCAGCGACACACCGAAGCCGGGCATCTCCCGATCGGTGAACATCTTCTCGCTGACGAGACCCTCGGGGATCTGCGGGTTCATCTTTTTCACGAAGGGCAGTCGCGGCCACAGCATGGCCAGCGCGCCGCCGACGGGGATGGCGATGAACAGGCCGTACAGCAGGGTGAGGCCGACGGAGGCGTCGAACATGCCGGCGACCGCGGTCGGGCCGGGGTGCGGGGGCAGGAAGCTGTGCATCGTGGACAGGGTGATCGAGAGCGGCAGGCCGATCCAGAGCAGGTTCACCTTGGTCTGGCGCACCAGGACGAACACCAGCGGCACGAGGAGCACGAACGCGACCTCGAAGAACATGGTGATGCCCAGGGCCATCGCGGCGATGATCATCGCGAGCTGCACGTGCTTGATGCCGAACTTCTTCAGCATGGTGTCTGCGATGCGCTGCGCGGCGCCGGAGTCCGCCATCACCATGCCGAGCATGGCGCCGAAGCCGAGCACGAGGATCAGGTCGTCGAGTTGGCCGCCGATGCCCGCTGAGAGCGATTCGGAGATGGCCGGCAGCGGCATCCCCTGGGCGAGGCCGACCAGCACGGCGACGATGATGAGGGAGATGAAGCCGTTGAGTTTGAATTTCGTCATCAGGAGCAGCAGCAGTGCTACTCCGATACCAACGATTACGAGGGGCATGGTGGGCTACGCTTTCTGGGCTACGAGGCCCGGGATGTTCTCAATGTCGGCAATGACAGTGGCGAGGTTCGCGCGCAGGGCGGGCGAGAGTTCGTGGGCGGGGGCCAGGCAATAGCCCGCTTCGACGCCGGCCAGACGGAGGCCTTCCTTGAGCACCACCGGGAAGGTGGCGCTTTCCAGGGCCTTGCGGAGCGGGGCGAGGGCGAACTGGAGCTCGAGGGACCTGGCGAAGTCGCCGGCCACGTAGGAGTTGTAGATCTCCGACACCAGCCGCGGGGCGATGTTCGCCGTGCTGGCGATGGCGCCGACGGCTCCGTGGCAGAGGCCCGCGTAGATCAGGGTGTCGCGTCCGGCCACGACGGAGAAGTCATCCGGTGTGGTGCGGATGTAGTCGGCCATCAGGCTCATGTCACCGCTGGAGTCCTTGATGCCGATGATGTTGTCGATGGCGCTGAGCGTCACCGCGGTCTCCACGGCGATCTTCATGTGGGTGCGGCCTTCGTTGCCGTACAGCAGGATCGGCAGGTCGGTGGCGGCCGCGATGTTGGTGAAGTGCTCGGTGAGCTCGGACTGATTGGGCGTCATGAAGTAGGGCGTCAGCACCGACAGTGCCGAGACGCCGCCGACGGCCTGCACCATGCGAGCCGTCTTGATGCAGTCGCGGGTGGTGATTTCGCTGGCGCCGGCGTAGATCGGTACGCGAGAGTCGACGTGCTCGACGGTGACCTCGACGACGCGCTGCTTCTGGGCGTCGCTCAGGCCGTAGATCTCTCCGCTGCTGCCGAGGACGAAGATTCCGTGCACGCCGTTGTTGATGGTGAAGTCGAGAACGTCGCGCAGCGCCTGCTCGAGCAGGTCACCGTTTTCGTCGAGCGGGGTGACGAGCGCTGGGATGACTCCATGGGGTCTAAACATCATTGTTAATCCTCTCGAGGACATATCCCTCGTCTTGGTTGGCTACAGATGTAGACACTAGCTGCATCTGTGAACAAAGTCTACGATGGGGCCGTGCGGGGGCACCGGGTCTAAAGTCCCAAAGCCGGTCAAACCGCCCGGGCAGTGCGGCAGGATGGGAGCGGGTGTTCAATCCGAGTTTCTGCAGGAGTTGGTTATGGATAGCGAACTGGTCGTCGACATGGATGACGCTGACGCGCTCGGTATTCGGGAGGTCAAATCGGCTGCCCGCACCACCGACCTGCTCGACTACCTGGCCACCAAGGGCGGCGAGCCGACCCGGCTGAGGGAGATCGCCACCGCGCTGGGGGCTCCGCGCAGCAGCACATACGCGCTCCTGCGCACGCTGGTCAACCGGCAGTGGGTGAAAACGGATATCTCCGGCAACTTCTACAGCCTGGGCATCCGGGCGCTGCTGGTCGGCACGTCGTTCCTCGACGCCGACCCCTACGTGCGCGTGGTCGTTCCCGAACTCGCCCGCCTGGCCGAGCAGTTGGACGAGACCGTGCACATGGCGCGACTGGACGGCACCAATGTGGTGTACCTCGCGACCCAGGAGTCCCATCAGTACCTCAGGGTCAACTCCAGGGTGGGCCGCCGCCTGCCGGCCCACGCAACGTCTCTGGGCAAGGCGATCCTGGCCGAACAACCGGATCCGGTCCTTCCCCCGGCGCTGACGGCGCTGACCCCGCGCACCATCGTCGACCGCGCTCAGTTGCTCACGGAGTTGGGAACCGTGCGCGAGCGCGGCTTCGCCATCGACGACGAGGAGAACACCCTGGGCCTGCGCTGCTTCGGGGTTGCGCTGCGCTACAGCACCCCTGTGACCGACGCGATCAGCTGCTCGGTGCCGCTGGCCCGGTTGACCCCGGCCAGGGCGGAGGAGATCACCCAGGCGCTCACGCTGGCGCGACGCCACATCGAGGCGTCGGCGCCCGCCCAGGCCGGCTACTGAGCCCGTCCGCGTGACGGGGCCACTGCGGCCGGGCTTTTATTGGCGGGCTCCCCGCCGGGAGCGTGCAGGTGCCGTCGGTGTTCCGGCGGGGCGCTGCCCACCGGGGTGCCGGCCGCGCTGAACCTGAAGGGCGAACGCCGCCTCGGGCAGCTCGCCGTCGTTGGCGAGGTCGATGACGTGTTGCCTGAACAGCTCCGCCGAGGCCAGGAGGGTCCGGTCCGCGGGCCAGGCCAACCCGATCTCCCGCGTGGCGAGAGCGTCGTCAATCTCGATGTAGCGCACCGGCCCGGATTCTGCGTCGGCGAAGCCCTGGCCGGACGAGGGCAGAATCGCCACGCCCAGGCCCGCCGCCACGAATCCGCGCAGGGACGGCAGGTCGTCGCCCTCGAACCCGATGGACGGTTCGAATCCGGCGGCGCGGCAGAGTTGCTCGGACTGCTGGCGCAGCAGCGAGCTGGACCGCAGCATCAGGAACGACTCCTCCGCGAGTTCGCTTAAGCAGATGTGGGTGCGCTCGTTCAGCGGATGGTCGGCGGCGACGGCCAGGCGGAGGGGCTCATCCATCAGCCGCTGCCGATGGGCGCGGGTTCCGAGCGGGCGCGCCGCGGACACGACGAGGTCGGCCTCGCCGGTGGCGAGGATGGTCGCGACGACGTCGTCCTGTACCTGGAGGAGCGTGAAGGTGACGCCGGGGTGCTTCGCCCGGAAGCTGCTGACCAGGCGCGGCACCAGCCAGGTCGCCAGCGAACGCTGGAAGGCGAGCTGCACGGTGCCGGTCTCGGGGTCGACGGCCTGGGCCGCCGCGGCCAGGGCGTCGTCGAGTCTGTGCAGCATGTCGTCGACGTGTCGCTTGAATGCCGCGCCGGCCGCGGTGAGGCGCAAGGCCCGCCCGCTCTTGTGCAGCAGGGGAACACCGACCTGTTCCTCCAGCCGCGCGAGCGCCCGGGAAATACCCGGCTGGCTGACCCCCTCGAGCAGGCTGACCTCCGTCAGAGTGACTCCATCGCCGACGAGCTGGAACCATCTGAGGGTGCGTGTATTCACACCTATGACGATATTGCATGGGAAATGCGTCTTTTTGATATTGGACGCATGAGTGCGGTTGTGAAAGATTGGGGACATGACAACTTCAGCGATCACCACCCGCCTGGCTTTCTCCCCCCAGCCGCGCTTTCGGCGTGCGCTGGTTCGTGCCCTGAGCGCCTACGCGGCGCGCTGGGAAGAACACTTCATCATCATCGAAGACACCGAGCCGATGAACCGCATCGTGCCGACAGTGCGTCCCACCATCTGGTAGCTGCGCAGCACGGATGCCCGGATTCGGCAGGAGTACTGCTCCCGTCGCGTCGTGCCGAGGGGCAAAAAGCGCAATTCTGGTTTAATTTCTGACCTAGTTGCTGCATTTTGCCCCCGTTCTGGGGTAACTTGACGTACCGGGGGTCGGGCGGCGTCGTCAACGCACCATCAGCGCCCCTCGATCGCAGGCAGGCACCCGATGGTTCAGACTCCTCTCCACCGCTCACTGTTCAGGGTCTCGGCCGGAATCGGCCTCACCTCGGTGCTCGTCTTCGGTGCGACCTCGTCGGCCATGGCCGCCGTCACCACCGACGGGCCGATCAACCTCGGCACCGCCACCAGCTACGGAGTGTTGGGCGCCAGCGCCGTGACCAACACCGGCCCGACTGTCGTCGACGGCGACCTCGGGGTGTCTCCTGGCACCTCGATCACCGGATTCGGGGCCGCGCCCAACGGCACCGTGACCGGCACCGTGCACCAGACGGATGCCGCGGCGGGCGAGGCGCAGCGCGACACCACGACCGCGTACAACGTGGCCGCGGCGCTCGAGCCTACTCAGACCGGCATCACCGAGCTGGCCGGGCTGTCGCTCAGCCCGGGGGTCTACAACGGTGGCGCGCTCATCCTCTCCAACAACGGCGCCCTCACCCTCGCCGGCAGTGCCGACTCAGTGTGGGTGTTCCAGGCCGCTTCCACCCTGACCATCGGGTCGGCCACCCGCATCACCATCACCGGCGGCGCGAGCTCGTGCAACGTGTTCTGGCAGGTCGGCAGCTCCGCCACCATCGGCACCGGCGCCCAGTTCGAAGGCACAGTGCTGGCGCAGGCGTCGATCACCGCGACCACCGGCGCCACCGTCGCCGGCCGGCTCCTGGCCCGCACCGCCGCGGTCACTCTCGACACCAACCGCATCACCGCTCCCACCGGATGCGCCGCCCCCGGCACGCCGGTCGGGACGACGGCCCCGACCATCACGTCCGGAGCTGCGCCCACCGCGACCGTCGGCACCCCGTACTCGCACACCGTGACCGCGGACGGCACCCCCAAGCCGGCCTTCACCGTGACCACGGGCGCACTGCCCGCCGGACTCGCCCTCGACGAGACCACCGGCGTCATCTCCGGCACCCCCACCACCGCCGGCTCCAGCAGCTTCACGATCTCGGCGCGGAACGGCACCGCCCCCGACGCGACGGCCGACTATACGGTAGCCACCGAGCCGCAGGCTGTGGCACCGACGCCAACGACCCCCACTGTCCCGGTCGTCCCTGCCGGGGACGGCGGAACCGGTGGTGGCGGAACCGGCGGCGGCGGCGGTGCCGGCGGCGGCGGTGCCGGCGGCGGCACCGGCGCAGCGGGTGAGTTGGCCGCCACCGGCGCGCCCGGCGCACCGATGGTCGGGCTGGCCGCCCTGCTGGTCGCGGCCGGGGCCGCACTGGTGACGATGGTCGGCATCCGTCGCCGGGCCGGCGTGCAGCGGTAGCACCACGAACGGTGGGCCTCGCGAGGCCCGCCGTGCCCGCCGCCGGGCGATCGAGCACGCAACCGTGATCTCCGCCGGGCGACGGGGAGAGCCGCAGTGTGCTTCGATGGGTACCTGCGGATGTTCACCGTTCATTTCGGATGCTCGCGGACCCACTCGAAAGGTCCCCATGAGCATCAGAGATCCCGACCTCGCCGACGACGGCCCGGTCGCCGCTGTCGCCGCCGTCGCGACGGTCGCCGCCGTATCCAACGGCGTCGTCGATGCGTTCTACCTGCTGCAGAACGCCGAGGCGCTCTACCAGACCCGGTTGCGCGACCGACTGCGGCTGCGCTCCAACGAGCTCTGCGCCATGCAGTACATCTACCGACTCGAGACTCTCGGGCAGGACGTGCGGGCGCTGGATGTGACCCGCAACCTCGGCGTGACAAGCGGCGCCACGTCGGTGATCCTCTCTCACCTGGTGGAGCGCGGCTACCTCACCCGAACGATCAATCCCAAAGACGGCCGCGGCAAGCTCCTGCACCTCAGCGACGAGGCCGCGACCGCGGTCAGCCACGCCCTGGACGACAGCCGGTCCGACCTCAGCCAGATTGTGTCCGGACTGACCATCCGGGACTCGGAACGCGTCGTCGACCTGCTCGCCGCGGTGACCAAGTCGATCGAGAGCAGCGGTCACCCCGAGCCGTAGGCGCTCGGTACCCGCTGCCGGCCGCCGACGGGCGTTGGCGGCGGGTCGGCCCGGCGTACTAGCCTCGCAGGATGATCTCCCTCGACCCCCGGCCCGCCGGCGCTCTGGCGCTCCCGCTCTCCCCGCTCACCCTCGGCACCTCCGGCTGGTCGCCGCGGAGCACGGTCGACAACGACGCCACGGCAGCGCTCGCCGCCGACTGGGCTGCCGGTCGGCTCGGCACCAACGTCATCGACTCATCCAACATCTACGGCGATTCGCACTCCGAAGAGGTGATCGGGCGAGCCCTGGCCGGCACCGTCGGTGCGGGCCTGATCGTGCAGACCAAGCTCGACCGTGACCTGGCCACCAACGACTTCTCGGCAAGCCAGATGGAGCGATCCCTCCAGCAGTCCCTGGACCGGCTGGGCCTTCCCCGCGTCGACGTGCTCTTTCTGCACGATCCGGAGAACGTCGGCTTCGAGAGTGTGATGCGGCCGGGCGGCGCCGTGGACGCCCTCGTCGCGATGCGGGATCGCGGTGTGGCGGGGGCCATCGGCATCTCGGGCGGGCCGGTCTCGATGATGCGCCAATTCGTGGACACCGGCATCTTCGACGTGCTGATCAACCACAACCGCTTCACGCTGGTCGACCGGTCCGCGACGAGCCTCTACCAGGCGGCCCGTGACCGACGGATGATCGTGCAGAACGCAGCCCCGTTCGGCGCCGGCATCCTCACCGGCGACCCGCGTTTCGCCGGAACCTACGCCTACGGGCCGATCCGGCCGCAAACCCAGACCGCCGTCGACGCCGCCAGCCGGATCGCGGCAGAGGCCGGGATCCCGCTCGCCGCGCTGGCCCTGCAATTCAGCCTGCGGCATCCACTCATCGACACCACAGTGGTGGGGCTGCGCACCCGGGAGCGCTTCGATGAGACCGTCGCGCACGCCCAGATCCACGTGCCGGATGCCGTCTGGGCCGAGCTGGACGCGATCGCGCCGTCATCCGACATCGGCGTCGACGCCGCCTGAGCTCGGCGCGCGGGTCAGGCGCCGGTGGGCGTGTGGCGCGCCACCCGCAGAGCGGCGTGTGCCCCGCATAGCTCCGCCGGACCCGCATGGCGGCGTGTGCCCCGCATAGCGGCGTGTGCCCCGCATAGCTCGGCGCGCGGGTCAGGCGCCGGTGGGCGTGTGGCGCGCCACCCGCAGAGCGGCGCCGCACCCGCATAGCTCCGCCGCACTCGCGCAGCTCCGCCTCGAGCACACCACCCGATGCCACCCGCCCGGATGCCATCCGACCGGATGCCATCCGACCGGATGCCACCCGGCCGGATGCCACCCCACCGGACGCCACCCCACCGGGCGCACAAAACCCCGGCCAGGAGGACCTGGCCGGGGCGGATGGTGCTGGTGGAGCGGGTTGAGGCTGTGGTGCCTAGCGGGCGCCGAGCAGGTGCTCGAGGGCCAGCTGCTGCAGGCGAACGAAGCCGAAGCCCTTGCCGCCGAAGTACTCCTCGGGGGCGAAGTCCTCGTAGGCGCTCTTGTCGGCGAGGAAGTCGTCGTAGCTCTCGCCGGCGGCCAGGGTGGTCTCGCTCAGTTCCGGCACGCGCGACGCGGCCAGCTGCTCCTGCACCTCGGGGTCGGCGCGGAAGGCCGCGGCACGCTCCTTGAGCAGCAGGTAGGTGCGCATGTTCGCGGCTGCGGAGTCCCAGACACCCGTGATGTCCTCGGTGCGGCTCGGCTTGTAGTCGAAGTGACGGGGGCCGTCGTAGGACGGGCCGCCGTTCGGGCCGCCGTTTTCGAGCAGGTCCACGAGCGAGAACGCGTTCTGCAGGTCGCCGTGCCCGAAGACCAGGTCCTGGTCGTACTTGATGCCGCGCTGGCCGTTGAGGTCGATGTGGAACAGCTTGCCCTGGTAGAGCGCCTGGGCGATGCCGGCGGTGAAGTTGAGCCCGGCCATCTGCTCGTGGCCCACCTCGGGGTTGACGCCGACCAGTTCGGGGCGCTCGAGGGTGGTGATGAACGCCATGGCGTGACCGACCGTGGGCAGCAGGATGTCGCCGCGCGGTTCGTTGGGCTTGGGCTCGATGGCGAAGCGGATGTCGTAGCCCTTGTCGGTGACGTAGTCGCCGAGCAGGTTGACGGCCTCGCGGTAGCGGTCGAGGGCCGAGCGGATGTCCTTGGCGGCGTCGTACTCGGCGCCCTCGCGGCCGCCCCACATCACGAAGGTCTTGGCACCGAGCTCGGCGGCGAGGTCGAGGTTGCGCATCACCTTGCGGAGGGCGAACCGGCGTACGGCGCGGTCGTTCGAGGTGAAGCCGCCGTCCTTGAACACCGGGGCACTGAAGAGGTTGGTGGTGATCATCGGCACGATGACGCCGGTGTCGGCGAGAACCTGCTTGAGGCGGTCGATCTCCGTCTGGCGGGCGGCATCCGTGGAGCCGAAGGCGAAGAGGTCGTCGTCATGGAAGGTCAGGCCGTATGCGCCGAGTTCGGCGAGCTTGGTGACGGCTTCGACGGTGTCGAGGTGCGGACGGGTCGGTCCGCCGAACGGGTCGGACCCGTTGTAGCCGATGGTCCAGAGGCCGAACGAGAACTTGTCGGCGGGGGTGGGGATAAGGGACATGAATAGTGCTCCGATTCAGCTTCGTTGGCGATTTGTTGCAATTACCAACATATTACACGAGACGACCCGGTTCGTACAGTTGGGGATTGGCGGCGGTGCAAAACACCCGGCCACAACTTATTGCCGCAACCGTCGTCCTGGCCGCTCCGCACGGCGTCGGCGGCGGGAGCGGTTTCGACGTTTTGCCCCACAAATTCGTTGAATTCACCGGTTTGCCGAGATGACGACCCCCCGAACGCGGCCATTTCGGAATTGCCACTTGCGAAACCGTTCCAGGCTGAGATAAGTTCTGTCCGTCAACAAAGGCCGCATTTGTGCGGTGGGTCAATCACAGCGATGTCCCGTTACAAGGAGGTAACCCTGACGCGCGCTCGCCCACTGCGGGGAGAGCGGGTGACAAGTTTTCCTCCTCTGGCAGTCCACCGGCTTACCGGGGACTGCGGTGACTGGCAGCTCTCAGAGAGGAAAGCTCCAAAAATGTCCAAGACCAAGAAAATTCTCGCCCTCGCGGCCGCAGGCGTCTTCGCCCTGTCGCTCGCGTCCTGCGCCAGCGACAGCGGATCGACCGGAGGCGGCGAGGCAGCCGCCGGCGGCGACTGCAACGTCGGTGTGTCCATGCCCACCCGTTCCCTGGAACGCTGGATCAACGACGGCGAGCAGCTCAAGTCGCTGCTCGAGGAGGCCGGCTGCACCGTCGACCTGCAGTACGCCGACAACAAGACCGACCAGCAGATCAGCCAGATCCAGAACCAGGTCGCCGGCGGATCGAACATCCTCGTCGTGGCCGCAGTCGACGGACAGGTGCTCGCACCGGTTCTCGCCGAGGCCAAGAAGCAGGACGCCACCGTCATCGCCTACGACCGCCTGATCAACGGCACCCCGGATGTCGACTACTACGCGACGTTCGACAACTACAAGGTGGGCCAGCTCCAGGGCGAGTTCATCGAGACCCAGCTCGACCTGGCCAACGCGACCGGGCCGATCTCGATCGAACCGTTCGCCGGCAGCCCCGACGACAACAACGCCAAGTTCTTCTTCTCCGGCGCCTGGGACGTTCTGCTTCCCTACGTGGAGAGCGGCGTCCTCGTTGTTCCGAGTGGCCAGTCGCCCGCGTCCAACGACGACTGGGCCTCGATCGGCATCCAGGGCTGGGCCAGCGACAAGGCGCAGTCCGAAATGGACAACCGCCTGTCGTCCTTCTACACCGGCGGCGACAAGGTCGACGTGGTGCTCTCCCCGAACGACAGCCTGGCCATCGGCATCGAGGCCTCGCTGAAGTCAGCCGGATACGCACCCGGCGCCGACTACCCGCTGATCACCGGACAGGACGCCGACAAGGCCAACGTCAAGGCGATCCTCGACGGCGAGCAGTCCATGACGGTCTGGAAGGACACCCGCACGCTCGGCAAGCAGGTATTCGACATGATCCAGGAGATCGTTGCCGGCGACGAGGTCACCGTGAACGACACGAAGACCTACGACAACGGCGAGAAGGTCGTCCCGTCGTTCCTGCTCGACCCCGAGGTCGTTGTCAAGGACGATGTGCAGACCAAGCTCATCGACTCCGGCTTCATCAAGGCAGCGGACGTCGGACTCTAACGAGCCGTTCTCAGTCGGCCTGCTCGTCCGGAGCAGGCCGGTCGCTTAGACGGGCACCCGGGAAACCGGGTGCCCGGTCCACCCAGCAAAACAGGAGAGCGCAGTGGAGCATTCGATCATCCTCAGGATGAACAACATCGTGAAGGACTTCAACGGGGTGAAGGCCCTCGACGGGGTATCCCTCGAGGTCACGAGGGGGCAGGTGCACGGCATCTGCGGGGAGAACGGCGCGGGCAAGTCCACGCTGATGAAGGTTCTCAGCGGGGTCTACCCGGTCGGCAGTTTCGACGGCAGCATCGAGTTCGAGAACCACGAGGTGGCCTACAAGACCATCAACGACAGCGAGCACGACGGCATCGTCATCATCCACCAGGAACTCGCGCTGAGCCCGTACCTGTCGATCGCCGAGAACATCTTCCTCGGCAATGAGAACGCCACCCGCGGGGTGATCGACTGGAACAAGACCAACCGCGACGCCGCACTGCTCCTGGCCAGGGTCGGCCTCGACGAGAACCCGGCCACGAAGATCCTCGAACTCGGTGTGGGCAAGCAGCAGCTCGTCGAGATCGCCAAGGCGCTGTCCAAGCGGGTCAAGTTGCTCATCCTGGACGAGCCCACCGCCGCCCTGAACGATGAGGACTCCACCCACCTGCTGGGCCTGATCGACCATCTGCGCACGCAGGGCATCACCTGCATCATCATCTCCCACAAGCTCAAGGAGATTAAGCGCATCGCCGACACCGTCACGGTGATCCGGGACGGCAAGACCATCGAGACCATCGACATGAACGGTCCGGATGCCACCGAGGCGCACATCATCCGCGCCATGGTCGGCCGCGACCTGAACAACCTCTTCCCGCCGCGGGAGCCCGCAATCGGCAAGGAGGTGCTGCGCGTGGAGAACTGGACGGTGCACCACCCCGTCGACGTGGCCCGCAAGGTCGTCGACGGCGCATCCTTCACCGTCAAGGCCGGCGAGATCGTCGGTTTCGCCGGGCTCATGGGCGCCGGCCGCACCGAACTGGCGATGAGCCTGTTCGGCCACTCCTATGGCACCAACATCTCCGGCACCGTCTTCAAAGACGACAAAGAGATCCAGATGCGCACCGTGGGGGAGGCGATCGAGCACGGCTTCGCCTACGCCACCGAGGACCGCAAACGCTACGGCCTCAACCTGATCGGCGACATCACGGTGAACGTCTCGGCCGCGGCGTTGGCCAAGCTGGCCAAGTACGGCGTGATCGACAAGCACCGGGAGTACAAGGTCGCCGACTCCTACCGGCAGAAGATGAACATCAAGGCCCCGTCGGTCGCGTCGATCACCGGCAAGCTCTCCGGCGGCAACCAGCAGAAGGTCGTGCTGTCGAAGTGGATCTTCTCCGGCCCCGACGTGCTCATCCTCGACGAACCCACCCGCGGCATCGACGTGGGCGCCAAGTATGAAATCTACGGAATCATCAACGAACTCGCGGCTCAGGGCAAGGCGGTCATCGTGATCTCCTCCGAACTGCCCGAGCTGATCGGCATCTGCGATCGCATCTACGCGATCTCGGAAGGAAAACTCACCGGTGAGGTCGCCAAGGCCGACGCCTCGCAGGAAACCCTCATGCACTACATGACCGCAGGAAAGGACTGAGCGCGATGACCATCACCACGCCAGCGAGCAAAGCGCCCACCGAACCCCCCGTGAGGCGTCGCATCCCCAAGCTCTCGATCAACCTTCGCCAGTACGGCATCGTGGCGGCCCTCGCCGTGATCGTCATCCTGTTCCAGATCCTCACCGACGGGCGTCTCCTGCTGCCCGGCAACGTGAACAACCTCATCCAGCAGAACGCGTACGTGCTGATCCTCGCGATCGGCATGGTCATCGTGATCATCGCCGGTCACATCGACCTGTCGGTGGGATCGGTCGTGGCCATGGTGGGCGCCGTCGCGGCGATCAGCATGAACAACTGGGGCCTGCCCTGGTGGGGCGCGGTCATCGTGTCACTGCTGGTCGGCGCCCTGGTCGGCGCCTGGCAGGGCTACTGGGTGGCCTTCGTGGGCATCCCGGCGTTCATCGTCACCCTGGCCGGCATGCTCATCTTCCGCGGCCTCACCCTGGTGCTGCTCACCGGCGGCACCATCAGCGGCCTGCCGGCCGAGTTCACCGCCATCGGCGCCGGTTGGCTGCCCTCGTACCTGGGCGAACTGGGCGGGCGCGACGTGCTCACCCTGGCCCTGGGCGTGCTGACCGCCGTGGCCCTGATCGTCTTCCAGCTGCGCACCCGGGCCACCCTGTCCAGGCTCGACCTGCCGCGCGAGCCGATCGCGTCGATGTGGACCAAGAACGGCATCGCCGCGATCGCGATCATCTGGTTCGCCTGGCTGCTCAGCGACTACAGCGGCACCCCGATCATCCTGATCGTGCTCGCCGCGCTCATCCTGATCTACAACTTCGTGCTCAACCGCACGGTGTTCGGCCGCCACGTCTACGCCATGGGTGGCAACCTCTTCGCCGCCGTGATGAGCGGCGTGAAGACCAAGTGGGTCAACTTCTACATCTTTGTGAACATGGGTGTGCTGGCCGGTCTGGCCGGTGTGGTCTCGACCGCTCGCGCCGGTGGTGCTGTGGCCTCGGCCGGGCAGAACTACGAGCTCGACGCGATCGCGGCCGTCTTCATCGGTGGCGCGGCCGTGCAGGGTGGCGTCGGCACCGTCGTCGGCGCCGTGGTCGGTGGCCTGGTGATGGGCGTGCTCAACATGGGCCTGTCGATCCTCTCGGTGGATGCCGCCTGGCAGATGACGATCAAGGGGCTGGTGCTCCTGCTCGCCGTGGCGTTTGATATCTTCAACAAGCGGCGCGCTGGAGGACGATAACACTGACGCCCCCGACGAATCGTCGGGCACCGCACCCGAGAGGACCGTGACCCACCCGTGAGCCAAGCGCCACCCACCCTGGGGGTTCGGGGCGGCACCAGCAATGACCAGCTGCGCAGGTACAACCTGTCGATGGTCATGACGATGCTGCACCACGCCGGCGGCTGTTCCCGGGCCGACCTCACCAAGCAGACCGGGCTGAACCGGTCGACGATCGCGGCCCTCGTGGCCGAGCTCGTCGACCTGGGGATGGCCTTCGAGGTGGAGCCGGAGAACGTGGTGGGCCGAGTGGGCCGGCCCAGCCCCCAGGTGGTGCCCAACCCGGGGTTGGCCGCGATCGCGGTGAACCCCGACGTCGACGCCATCACCGTGGGGCTCGTGGGCCTGGGTGGCGAGGTGATTCGGCGCATCCGGTTCGACACCACCCGGGTGCCCACGGTGGCGGAGGCCATCAATGCGATCAAGGCCATCGTCGACGGCATGCGCGGTGAGATCGACCAGAGCTACAGCATCACCGGCGTGGGCCTGGCGGTGCCGGCCCTGGTGAACTCGGAGGACGGCAGGGTGCTGCTGGCCCCGCACCTGGGCTGGCGCGACGCCGACCTGGCCCGCGACCTGGCCCGGGTGCTGGAGTACCCGGTCTTCGCCGGCAACGACGCCAGCCTCGGCGCGATCGCCGAGAGCATGTTCGGCGCCGCCCGCGGCATCGACGACCTCGTCTACCTCAATGGCAGCGCCAGCGGCATCGGCGGCGGCCTGATCATCGGCGGCTCGCCGTTACGCGGCACCAGCGGTTATGCGGGGGAGCTGGGCCACACCCTGGTGAACAGCGCCGGGGTGCGCTGCCACTGCGGCCGGATCGGCTGTCTCGAGACCGAGGTGAGCATGGCCCGCCTGCTGGCGGTGCTGAAGCTGCCCCGCGCCGACCAGGACGATCTCGACATTGCGCTCGGCGTCTCCCGCGATCCGGCCGTACTGGCCGAGGTGCGCCGCCAGATCGAGCTGCTCTCCGAGGCCATCTCCAACTTCGTGAACCTGTTCGACCCCGAGATGGTGGTGCTCGGCGGGTTCCTCGGTTCACTGCTGTCGGTGGGCCGGGAGCAGCTCACCGCCGCGATGATCGTGCGCTCGATGAGCAGCATCGGCCACACCGTGGCCATCGAACGGGCGAGCCTCGGCTCGCGCCTGCTGATGGTGGGCGCCGCCGAGCTGGCCTTCGCCGACATGCTGGATGACCCGGCCGGTTTCGTGCGCGGCCGCGCCGCCCACCGCTAGCCGCCCGCCCCCACCCTGCCCCTGCCCACAACTGTTCCCGACACGGAGACCTGCGGCCGGCGCACCGGCGCAAGTGTGCGATTCGGCACCAGCTGGTGGGCACGCCGCCCGGACGCCCAGCCGATTTGTCGTCAATCACCACAAATCAGTTGCGGAAGTGAGGATACCTGTCGTAAGCTCCCTGCAGGCCAGTCGAAACGTTTAGCTTCGACGGCACCCGGGGGACATGCCCGAGAGCCAGGCCCCGACACCGACCGACGCACCAACCGACAATCCCGACCGACGATGGAGTCCCGATGGCCAACATTCACGACGTGGCACGCGTCGCTGGAGTGTCGATCAGCACGGTCTCCTATGCCCTCAGCGGCAAGCGCTCGATCGCGGCATCCACCAAGCAACGCATCGACAAGGCCGTTCTCGAACTCGACTACCGGGCCAACGCCGGAGCGCGGATGCTCAAGGGCGCCCGCACCCAGATCCTGGCGCTGAGCGCCCCGCTGCACGCCGGCACCCACGCCCCCGCGCACATGGCCTTCGTGCTCGCGGTGGTCACGGCCGCCCGCACGTACGACTACGACGTGCTCCTGCTCACCCAGGACGAGGCCACCAGCGGCCTCCGCAGGGTCGCGCGCAGCTCGCTCGTCGATGGCATCGTGCTGCTGGACGTCTCCACCGCAGACCCTCGCACCGACCTGGTGCGGGTGCTCGGCCTGCCCGCCACGGTGATCGGCATCCCCAACGACACCGACGGGCTCACCTGCGTCGACCTCGACTTCGAAGAGGCCGCTGTGCTGGCGGTGCGCCGCCTGGTCGACCTCGGTCACCGCGAGATCGGCCTGATCGGTCAGGCGCCGCTGGTGTACGAGCGCGGCTCGAACTTCCCGCCCCGCTTCCGGGACGCGTTCCTGGCCGAGGCCGCCCGCCTGGGCGCAACCGTGGCGTTCACCCCCGCGCCCGAGGAATCGGCCGGCGTCAGGGCCGCCTTCGAGGGCCTGACCGCCTCCCTCCCCGCCATGACCGGTCTGGTGCTGCACTGCAACGAGCCCGTCCAGTCCATGGTGCTCGAGCTGCTCAGCCAGCGCGGCATCAGCGTGCCGAACGACCTCTCGGTCATTTCGGCCTGCTCCAGTTTCGCCACCGACCACCTCAACCCGCCGCTCGACGTGATCCCGCTGCCCGCTGACCAATCCTGCACTCGCGCAATCGAGCTCACGATGGCCCAGCTGGCCGGCGGCGCCGAGCCCCACGTCGAGTTCATCGAACCGACGTACGTCGAGCTCGGCTCGACCTCCGCCCGCCCCCGCCCCTAGTCGCCCCCGAAAGGTCAGTTTTTTCGCATCCGCACCATCGAAACGTTTCGATTCTGACTCGCTTCACCCCCCCCCGCAGTACACAGCCCGATCAATCCCTACAAGGAAGTAGAACAGTGAAGAAAACCAAGAGAACCCTCGCCGGTGTCGCCGTCCTCGGTGTCAGCGCCCTCCTGCTCAGCGGATGCTCGGCCGGCGCCTCCGAGGCCGACGCCAACACCCTCAAGCTCTGGCACTTCGAGAGCGAGACCAGCGCGATGGGTATCGCCTGGGAGGAAGCCATCAAGGTCTTCGAAGAAGAGACCGGAGCCACCGTGGAATTCGAAGAGAAGAGCTTCGAGCAGATCCGCTCCACCGCCAGCCAGGTGCTCAACTCCGACGAAGCCCCCGACATCCTCGAATACAACAAGGGCAACGCCACCGCCGGCCTGCTCGCCAGCCAGGGCCTGCTCACCGACCTCGACGAGGCCGTGGACGAATTCGGCTGGGACGACGCCCTCGCCCCGTCGCTGCAGACCACCGCGCGTTACGACGAAGACGGCATCATGGGCTCCGGGCCGTTCTACGGTGTGCCCAACTACGGCGAGTTCGTGGAGATGTACTACAACAAGGACATGTTCGCGGCCGCAGGCCTCGAGGTGCCCACCACGGTTGCCGAGCTGGAGACCGTCATGAAGGCGTTCACCGACCAGGGCATCACCCCGCTGGCCGAATCGGCCGCGGAGTACCCGCTCGGCCAGCTCTGGTACCAGCTCGCCCTCACCAAGGCTGACCGCAGCTTCGTCGACGACTACCAGCTCTACACCGGCGACGTCGACTGGAGCGGCCCCGAGCTGAGCTACGCGACCGAGACCGTGAAGGACTGGACCGACGCCGGCTACATCTCCACCGACGCCACCGGCTTCAAGGCAGAGGATGCCGGCACCGCGTTCATCAACGGCACTTACCCGATCTTCTACTCGGGTTCCTGGTGGCACAACCGCTTCACCACCGAGGCCACCGGCTTCGAGTGGGGCACCTTCCTCTTCCCCGAGGCCGAGATGTCGCCAGGCTCGGCCGGCAACATGTGGGTCGTTCCGGAGAAGGCCGCCAACAAGGAGCTCGCCTACGAGTTCATCGACATCACGATGCGCCCCGAGATCCAGGCCCTGATCGGCAACAACGGCGGCATCCCCGTCGCCGCCGAGACCGCCGACATCACCGACCCGAAGAGCCAGGAACTGATCGGCAACTTCAACATCCTCACCGAACGGGACGGCATCGCGTTCTACCCGGACTGGCCCACCGCCACGTTCTACGACGAACTGAACGCCGGCCTGCAGGAACTCATCAACGGCACCAAGTCACCCGCTGACGTCAACGAACAGCTGGGCGGTCAGTACCAGTCCGGCGTCGACGACATCGTCGGCTAACACCGCCGGATTCACCCAGCACGACTCGCAGTATCCGGCCAGGGGCCCTCTGCGGCCCCTGGCCCCCACTCGCAGAGAAGGAAATCGCATGACGAAAGCATCTGTAGCCGATGCGCCCGTTGTCGCTCGGAAGACCGGCGGCACACCGCCCGCCAGGCTGAGCCTCATCCCGGGAAGCAACCCCAGAACCTTCTGGATCTACCTCGTGCCCGGCCTCGCGCTGCTCACGCTCATCATCGTCGTTCCGCTGATCTGGAACATCTATCTCACCTTCACCGACTACCGGGGCATCAAGCCGCCGGAGTGGGTGGGCCTGGAGAACTGGGTCAAGCTGGCCGGCGACACCACCTTCTGGACCTCGTTCAGCAACTCGATCGCCATGATCGTCGCCATGGTGGTTGTGCCCACCCTGCTCGGTCTCGTGCTCGCCGCCATGCTGTTCGACCTGATCGGCAAGAAGTTCGGCGGCAAGATCGCCAGCTTCCTGCGCGCCACCTACTACCTGCCGCAGATCCTGCCCGGCGTGGTCGCCGCCATCGTGATCGGCTGGATCCTGCGCCCGCAGAACGGCGCCCTCAACCAGGTGCTCGAAGGCGTCGGCCTGGGCGGCCTCGCCCAGAACTGGCTCGGCAACCCCGACACCGCCCTGCCCAGCATCATGGTCATCATGATCTGGGTGCAGCTCGGCTACCCGATCGTGATCTTCATGGCCGCGCTGCAACGCGTGGACCCCGAACTCTACGAGGCCGCCGAACTCGACGGCGCCAACTGGATCCAGCGCTTCCGCGCCATCACGGTTAGCATCATCCGGCCCGAGATCTTCGTGGTCACCCTCACCTGCACGATCGCCGCCCTCAAGGTCTTCGGCCCGATCTACACGCTCACCGGCGGCGGCCCCGGCACCTCCACCATCGTGCCGGCCTACTACGCGTACAGCGAGTTCTTCCAGTCCCAGCAGGTGGGCTACGGCGCCACCATCGCCACCGCACTCACCATCGTCATCGCCGCCGTCTCTGTCGTCTTCCTCATGGCCCAGACCCGACTCGAGCGCCAGGAAGAGGAACGCTAATGACCACCACCATCCTCGACGAGGCAGCCCAGGCTCCCGTCACCGGCGCTCCGGCCCGCCAGCCCAGAAAGCGACGCAGCAGCACCACCCGCAAGACCCTCGGCGACTGGATGATCCTCGTGGTCGCCATCCTGATCGGCCTGCTCATCGCCGTGCCGTTCTTCCTCATCCTGATCAACTCGTTCAAGTCGCCCGCCGACTACAACACGGCCGGCCCGCTGACCCTGCCCACCGACCTGTACTTCGATGGCATGATCAACTTCTGGCAGCGCGTGGACTTCCCGGAGAAGCTGTGGAACAGCTTCTTCATCTCCAGCGTCGTCGCCGTCCTGGCCGTGCTGATCTCGCTGCTGAACGCGTTCGCGCTCGGCATCGGCCGGGTGCGCGGACGCACCTGGATCGTGCTGCTGATCCTGCTGGCCAACATGCTGCCGCAGGAAGTGCTGCTCTACCCGCTCTACTTCATGTTCAAGAGCGTGGGGCTGTACGACAACCAGTGGGCCGTGATCATCATCTTCGTGGTCATCCAGAGCGCCTTCGGCACCTACCTGCTCGCCAGCGTGCTCGGCACCTTCCCCAAGGAGATCCTCGAGGCGGCGTCGCTGGACGGCGCGAACAAGTGGACGATGCTCTGGCGCGTGGTGTACCCGATCACCAAACCCACCCTGAGCGTGCTGGTGATCTTCTTCTTCATCTGGACCTGGAACGAGTTCCTCATCCCGCTGACCTTCCTGGTCAGCAACGCGAGCCAGACCGTCCCGGTCTCCATCGCGGTGCTGCAGGGCGACCGGCTGATGGACGTCACCACCACGAGCGCCTCGGCGCTGCTGGGCCTTCTGCCCACCCTGATCTTCTTCCTCATCTTCCAACGCACCCTCACCAGGGGCATCACCGCAGGAGCAGTCAAGTAGATATGAAATTCACCGATGGTTTCTGGCACACCCGTCCCGGCGTCACCGCGTTCTACGCGCAAGAGGCCTACGACGTCGAACAGGTGGGCACCGCCCTGCGGGTCTCCGCCCCGACGAAGGTGATCGAACGCCGCGGCGACGTGCTCAACCGGGCGATGCTCACCGTCACCCTCACCTCCCCGCTGGAGGGCATCATCAAGGTGCGCGTCGAACAGCACACCGGCACCGCCACCGGCCCGGGCTTCGAGCTCGTCGGCGCAGAACCGGATGCCGGCGACATCGTGATCGACGCCACCGGCGGCACCCTCACGTCCGGCCCGCTCACCGCCCGCGTGGCGCTGGGCGCCCCGTTCAACCTGAGCTTCGAGGCAGACGGCACGACCCTCACCGAGAGCGGCCACAAGTCGATCGGGCACATGCAGCTCGCGCCGGGCGCGCCGATCTCGGCCGAACCGACCGGGGTGTCCGGCGTCACCAGCACCGGCCTCGCCCCGGCTGCCAGCTACACGCACGCCCAGCTCTCCCTCGGCGTCGGCGAACTGGTCTACGGCCTCGGCGAGCGCTTCGGCCCGCTGATCAAGAACGGCCAGACCATCGACATCTGGAACGCCGACGGCGGCACCTCCAGCGAGCAGTCCTACAAGAATGTGCCGTTCTACCTCACCAACCGCGGCTACGGCGTGCTGGTCAACCACCCGGAGCACGTCTCCTACGAGGTCGGCACCGAATCCGTCGAACGGGTGCAGTTCTCCGTGGCCGGCCCGGCCATCGAATACCTCGTGATCTACGGCCCCACCCCCAAGGACGTGCTCGAGCGCTACACCCGGCTCACCGGCCGCCCCGCCCGGGTGCCGGCCTGGTCCTACGGGCTGTGGCTGTCGACCTCCTTCACCACCCAGTACGACGAGGCCACCGTCAACAGCTTCATCGACGGTATGGCCGAGCGCGACCTGCCGCTCTCCGTCTTCCACTTCGACTGCTTCTGGATGCGCGAATTCAACTGGACCGACTTCGAGTGGGACCCCCGGGTGTTCCCGGACCCCGAGGGCATGCTCGCCAGGCTGCACGAGAAGAACCTGCACGTGAGCGCCTGGATCAACCCGTACATCGCCCAGCGCGCCGGCATCTTCGCCGAGGCCGCCGCCGCCGGCTACCTGGTGAAGAAGGCCAACGGCGACGTCTGGCAGTGGGACTTCTGGCAGGCCGGCATGGCCCTGGTCGACTTCACCAACCCCGCCGCCGTCACCTGGTTCCAAGACAAGCTGCGCGGCCTCTTCGCGCAGGGCGTCGACGCCATCAAGACCGACTTCGGCGAGCGCATCCCCACGGACGTGGTGTGGCACGACGGTTCGTCGCCCGAGGTCATGCACAACCTGTACACCCAGCTCTACAACAAGGCCGTCTTCGAGGTGCTGCAGGAACACCGCGGCGAGGGCGACGCGGTGCTGTTCGCCCGTTCCGCCACCGTCGGCGGGCAGATGCAGCCGGTGCACTGGGGCGGAGACAACTCCTCCAGCTACGAGTCGATGGCCGAGACCCTGCGCGGCGGGCTCTCGCTGGCGTTTTCCGGCTTCGGCTACTGGAGCCACGACATCGGCGGCTTCGAGGGCATGCCGGACCCGGCCGTCTTCAAACGCTGGTTGGCCTTTGGGTTGCTCTCCAGCCACTCCAGGCTGCACGGCTCCACCAGCTACCGGGTGCCGTGGCTCTTCGACGACGGCCGGGAAGAGCCCGGCCAGAGCGCCGTCGACGTCACGCGGGTGTTCACCAAGCTCAAGCTCACGCTGATGCCCTACCTCTACCAGGTGGGCCTCGAGGCGCACGAGGTGGGCGCCCCGTTCATGCGGCCCATGCAGCTCGAGTTCCCGCAGGACCCCGCCGTGGACTACCTCGACCGGCAGTACATGCTCGGCGCCGACCTGCTCGTTGCCCCGGTGTTCAGCGAATCCGGCGACGTGCAGTACTACCTGCCGACCGGCACCTGGACGAACTACCTGACCGACGAGGTCGTCACGGGGCCCGTCTGGCGCCGGGAGACCCACGCCTTCGACAGCATCCCGCTGTGGGTGCGCGGGGGAGCGGTGCTGGCCACCGGAGCCAGGGACGACAGGCCCGACTACGACTACACCGACCAGCCCCTCATCACGGTCTACCCCGGCGAGCGCACCGGCACCCGCACCGTTACGGTGGCCAATCCCCTCGACGGCAGCCACATCACCGTCACCATCACAGTCTCGAACGACGACACCGTGCTCACCAGCGATTCGGATGCCCCCTTCCGGGCCCGCCTCGCCGGCGGCGAGATCGTCGCCTCCACCGACCGAAAGGCCACAGTCTGATGACTTCCAGCTCCACCGTTCCCCCCACCACCGCACCCAACGCAGCCACCGCCGGTTCGCCCGACTACCGCGACGCCGGGCTCGTCTTCCCGGAGTCGTTCCTGTTCGGCTCCGCCACTGCCAGCTACCAGATCGAGGGCGCCTTCGACGAGGACGGCCGCGGCCCCTCGATCTGGGACACCTTCAGCCACACCCCCGGCAAGGTCTGGAACGGCGACACCGGCGACGTGGCCTCCGGTCACTATCACCGACTCGAGCAGGACCTGGACATGATGGTGTCGCTGGGCCTGCAGGCGTACAGGTTCTCCATCGCCTGGTCGCGCATCCAGCCCACCGGCCGGGGACCGGCCAACCCGAAGGGGCTCGAGTTCTACGGGCGCCTGATCGACGGGTTGATCGCCCGCGGCATCCGCCCCATCGTCACGCTCTACCACTGGGACCTGCCGCAGGCGCTCGAGGACGAGGGCGGCTGGACCAACCGGGCCACCGCCTACGCGTTCGCGGACTACGCGACGATCCTGGGCGCCGCGTTCGGCGACCGGGTCGACACCTGGACCACGCTGAACGAACCCTGGTGCTCCGCCTACCTCGGCTACGGCTCCGGCGCCCACGCGCCCGGCCGCACCGACGGCGCCGAGGCGCTCACCGCCGTGCACCACCTCAACCTGGCCCACGGCCTGGCCATCCTGGCGCTGAAGCCCCTGGTCACCAACGACCCCGATTTCTCGATCACCCTCAACCTGCACGTGCTGCGCGGCGAGGGTGAGAGCGGTCCGGAGGCCGTGCGGCAGATCGACGCGCTGGCCAACCGGGCGTTCCTCGGCCCGCTGCTCACCGGCGCCTACCCGGCCGACCTGCTGGAGGACACCGCGGGCATCACGGACTGGGCGTTCATCCTGCCCGGCGACACCGCGATCATCAACCAGCCCCTGGACGTGCTCGGGGTCAACTACTACTCCACCACCCTGGTGCGGATGTGGGACGGCGAGACGCCCAGGCAGAACGACGACGGCCACAAGGACGTCGGCGGTTCGCCCTGGCCAGGTGCCGACAGGGTGGAGTTCCTCGGCCAGCCCGGCCCGTACACCGAGATGGGTTGGAACATCGACCCGTCCGGTCTGGAAGACCTGCTCGTCGCCCTGCACGAGGAGTACCCGGACCAGCCGCTCATGGTCACCGAGAACGGGGCGGCGTTCGCCGACACCGTGGTGCAGACCGAGGACGGCCCCCGGGTGCACGACACCGAGCGCACCGACTACCTGCGCCGGCACTTCACCGCCGCGCACCGGGCGATGGCCCGCGGGGTGGACCTCCGCGGCTACCAGGTGTGGTCGCTGATGGACAACTTCGAGTGGGGCTACGGCTACTCCAAGCGCTTCGGCATCGTGCACGTGGACTACGACACCCTGGTGCGCACCCCCAAGGACAGCGCCCGCTGGTACGCAGAGCTCGTGGCCACCCGCACCCTCCCGGCCGCCTAGCGCCGGCCCCTCCGAAACCGCAGTACAGGAACAGGAACACCTTGCAGCAGCAGCAGCAGCACAGTTTTGTCTACGGCGGCGACTACAACCCCGAGCAGTGGCCCGAAGCGGTCTGGGCGGAGGACGTGCGCCTCATGCGGGAGGCGCACGTCAACCGGGTCACCGTGGGGGTGTTCTCCTGGTCGTCGCTCGAACCCGAGGAGGGCCGGTACGACTTCGGCTGGCTCGACCGGGTGATGGACCTGATGCACGCCAACGGGATCGGGGTGGTGCTCGCCACCCCCACCGCGTCGCCGCCGCCGTGGTTCACCTTCGCCCACCCCGAGGCGCTGCCGGTGACGGCGGACGGCGTGCGCCTCGTGCACGGCAGCCGGGACACCTACAGCCCGGCCGCCCCGGCCTACCGGGACGCCGCCCGGCGGATCGCCGGCGCGCTCGCCGAACGGTACGGCCGGCATCCGGCGCTCACCATGTGGCACGTGCACAACGAATACGGCACGGTGTCCTACGGACCGGAAACCGACCGGGCATTCAGGGTGTGGCTGGCCGATCGTTACGGCGACGTGGCCACCCTCAACAACACCTGGAACAGCGCCTTCTGGTCGCAGAGCTACTCCACCTTCGAGCACATCCTCGCCCCGCAGGCCACCCAGTACCTGCCGAACCCCGCCCACCTGCTCGACTTCAAGAGGTTCAGCGCCGACACCCTCCGCGACGCCCTGCGCGAGCAGGTGCAGGTGGTGCGGGCGGCCAGCCCGGGCGTACCGGTCACGACCAACTTCATGCTGCCCAGCTGGAACCACTACGACCAGTGGGACTTCGCGGCCGAGATCGACGAGGTGTCGATCGACCACTATCCCAGTGCCCGCGACATCGAGGGGGAGACCCACGTGGCGTTCGGCGCCGACCTGGCCCGCTCGTTCAACCAGGGTCGCCCCTGGGTGCTGATGGAGCAGGCCACCAGCCTCATCTACGACTACGCCGCCGCGCGCCTGTTCGCCAAGGAGCCCGGCCGGCTCGCCCGCAACACCCTGCAGTACCTCGCGCGCGGCTCCACCGGCTCCCTGTTCTTCCAGTGGCGGTCGCCGCGGGTCGGCGCCGAGTTCTTCCACTCGCCGATGGTGCCGCACGTGGGGGAGGACTCCAGGGTCTTCCGCGAGATCGTGGCCCTCGGCCACACCCTCACCTCGTTGGCCGAGATCGCCGAGCCGCCCGCCGGCGGCCGCAGGGTCAACGACACCAGGGTGGCGATCGTCTGGGACGCCACGGCCTGGTGGGCCTCCGAGACCCGCGCGATGCCCTCCAACGACCTCGCCTTCCTGCCCGCCGTGCGCGCTGTGCACCGAGCGCTCTGGTGGCAGGGCATCAATGCCGACGTTGTCAGCCTGGAACAGGACCTTTCCGGCTACGACCTCGTGCTGGTGCCGAACAAGATCGCCGCCTCCGACGCCGAGGCCGCGGCCCTGCGCGCCTTCGTCGACGCCGGCGGGCACGCGGCGATCTGGTTCTTCTCCGGCAGCACCGACGAGAACCTCAACGTGCGCCCCGGCGGGTTCAGCGGCGCCTTCGCCCCGCTGGCCGGCATCCGGGTCGAAGAACACCACCCGCTGGCCGCAGACGAGAGCATCGAGCTCTCCGACGGCTCGAGGGCGGATGCCTGGGCCGAAGACCTGCAGGTCACCGGCGCCGAGGTGCTGGCCACCTTCACCCATGCCCCGCTGGCCGGACGACCCGCGATCACCCGCAACCGGGTCGGCGCCGGCACCGTGCACTACCTGGCCACCCGGCTCGATGCCGCGGCTCTCGGCGGGCACCTCGCCCGCATCGTCGCCGCGGCCGGGGTCACGCCCGACCATCCGCAGGCCGGTGACGGCGTCGAAATCGTGCGCCGTTATTCGGGCCCCCGCAGCTACCTCTTCGTCTTCAACCACGGCGAGCGTCCCCGCACGGTCAGCCTGAACGGCTACGACCTGCTCACCGACGAGCACCTCTCCGGCGACATCGAGCTGGCCCCGGCCGCCTCAATGGTGCTCCGTGAGAGTGCCCTGCCGGCTTCCCCGCCTCGCCCCTGATTCGCCCCCGGCCGAGCCGGTTCGCAGCTGAACCGCATCGGCGCCAGCCACACCCCCGTGGCGCACCCAGAAAGGATGCCAACGATGGCACTCACCCGCTCACTGCGAAGCTTCGGCTCCGCCGTCGCCCTCACGGCAGCGTCCGCGCTGCTGCTGGCCGGCTGCTCCACCTCCGCCGGCACCGATTCCGGCCCCGTCACCCTCGAGTTCTGGGGCTGGGCACCCGGCCTGGAAACCGCCGTGGACACCTGGAACGACGCCAACCCCGACATCCAGGTCGAGTTCTTCCGGATGACCGGCGACGACGGCGCCAAGATCCCGCCGGCCATCGACGCCGGCACCGCCCCGGATGCCGTGCAGATGTCGGTGCACTCGCTGCCCGGCCACATCATCAACAACCGGCTGATCGACATCGCCGACTACACCGATGACCTCGGCGACAAGTTCACCGAGAGCTCCTGGAGCGGCGTGGAGTTCAACGACGGCGTCTACGCCATCCCGCAGGACTCCGGGCCCACCGGACTGATGTACCGCTCCGACCTTTTCGCCCAGTACAACCTCACCGTGCCCACCACCTGGGACGAGTACCTCGAAACCGCCCGCGCCCTCAAGGCCGCCAACCCCGACGTCTACATCGGCCAGTTCTCGCCGAACGAGATCGGCCTCTGGACCGAGCAGGTCTGGCAGAACGAGGGCACCTTCAACACCATCGACGACGACGCCTGGACCGTGGAGGTCAACAACGACCAGAGCCAGGACGTCGCCGCGATCTGGCAGACCCTCGTCGACGAGCAGCTCGTCAAGGTTGTCGACATGTGGACCCCGGAGTACTGGGCCGAGGTGAACGCGGGCACCATCGCGAGCATCAACTACGCCGCCTGGTTCCCGGCCCTGCTAGCCGAGAACGCCGCCGACCTGACCGGCAAGTGGTCCGTCGCACCGTCGCCCACCTTCGCGGGCAGCGACGCCGCCGGTGAAACCGGTGGCAGCGTCGACGTGGTTCCCACCGGAACCGAGAACGTTCAGCAGGCCGTGGAGTTCCTGACCTGGCTGAACAGCTCGGATGAATCCCTCGACATCCTGATCAAGGAGGGCGGCTTGTTCCCGACCGCGGTGGCCGGTCTCGACAATCCCGCCATGCTGACCGAGCAGGAATTCTTCGGTGGCCAGGTCATCAACGAGGTGTTCATCGCCGCGGCCAAGAACGTGCCGAGCAGCTGGGTCGACGGTCCCAACTACGACATCACCCAGGACGCCCTGAAAGACGAGTTCGCCAAGGTGGGCACCGGCGCGCAGACGTTCGCCGAGGCCCTGGACGCGGTGCAGGCGCTGACCGTGGCCAACCTCGAGGACAGCGGTCTGAGCGTCAAATGACCTCCCCGACCCTGGCGCCCCAGCGCGCCACCCCAGCAGCTCCCCACCGGCGCGGCATCCGCGCCGGCGGGGGGATGCGGGTGGCCCCGTACGTCTTCCTCGCCCCGTTCATGCTCTCGTTCGTCGTCTTCATGATCCTGCCGATCGTGGTGGCGCTGTACACGAGCTTCTTCCAGGTCAAGCGCAGCGGGCTCGGCTTCGGCGGTGACAACGAGTCGATGTTCGTCGGCTTCGACAACTACGTGCAGGCCTTCGCCAACTCGGCCTTCATGGACAGCTTCGGCCGGGTGCTGCTCTTCGGCATCGTGCAGGTGCCGATCATGCTGGCGCTGTCGCTGCTGCTCGCGCTCCTGTTCGACTCCGCCGTGGTCAAGGCCAAGCGGTTCTTCCAGCTCGCGGTGTTCCTGCCGTACGCGGTGCCCTCCGTGGTGGCCGCCCTGATCTGGGGTTTCCTCTACCAGCCCAGGGTCAGCCCGATCGTGGAGGGTCTGGCAGACCTCGGCGTCTCGGTGGACTTCCTCGGTCCGGGCACCGTGCTCTGGTCGATCGCCAACGTGGCGGTCTGGTCGGTCACCGGCGTCAACATGATCATCCTGTTCTCCGCCCTGCAGACTGTTCCGCGCGAAATGTACGAGGCCGCCCGCCTCGACGGCGCCAGCGAATTGCGGATGGCGCTGCAGATCAAGCTCCCGATGATCTACCCGGCCCTGCTGCTCACCACGCTGTTCTCCATCATCGGCACCCTGCAGCTGTTCAACGAGCCGATGACCATGCGCTCGGTCACCTCGAACATCTCGGGCAGCTACACCCCGAACATGGCGATCTTCTCGGCCACCACCCTCGGCGGCAACATCAACCTCGGCTCGGCGATGGCCATCATCCTGGGCCTGGCAACCTTCGTGCTCTCGATCGTGGTGTCGGTCATGACCAACCGAAAGAAAGGGAAGGCATGATGACCCAGGCCACAGTCCCACCAGCCGGCACAGTCCCACCAGCTGGCACAGTCCCGTCCCCGCCGCCGCCCGTTCGGGAGACCCGGTCCCGGCGGGCCGCCCAAAAGGCCGGCTCCTCCCGGCCCTCGGTGCTGGCCGAGGGTGAACGCCCCAGCCGCGGCGCGCGTATCGCCGCCTGGATCTTCATGGGCGCCATCACCCTGTACTTCCTGGTGCCGGTGTACTGGCTGATCGTGGCCTCCACCAAGAGCACCGCCGAACTCTTCAGCACGCCGGGGTTCACCTTCGCCAACATCAACCTGGTCGCGAACCTGGTGGACCTCAGTAGCTACAACGGCGGGATCTTCTGGCGGTGGATGGGCAACTCGATGATCTACTCGGGGCTCGGCTCGATCGCGATGACCTTCATCTGCCTGATCTCCGGGTACGCGCTCGCCATGTACAGGTTCAAGGGCCGCACCCTGGTGCTCGGCGCGGTGCTCGGCAGCATGCTGATCCCGCAGACCGTGCTGGCCCAGCCCACCTACCTGCTGCTGGTCGAGCTCGGACTGAACAACACCATCTGGGGCATCCTGCTGCCCAGCCTGGCCTACCCGTTCGGTGTGCTGCTCGCCTTCGTGTTCGCCCAGTCAGCGGTTCCGATGGAACTGCTGGAGGCGGCCAGGCTCGACGGGGCCAGCGAGTGGCGGGCGTTCTTCTCGATCGCCCTCAAGCTGCTCAGCCCCGGCGGGGTCACCATCCTGCTGTTCGCGTTCATCGGCAGCTGGAACAACTTCATGCTGCCGCTGCTGGTGCTCAGCGACGCCAGGCTGCAACCGGTCACCGTGGGGTTGTCCGGCTGGAGCCAGGCATCCATCACCATCCCCGGCCTGCAGACCCTCGTGGTCATCGGTTCCCTGGTGTCGATCATCCCGATCATCGTGGTGTTCGTCTCGCTGCAGCGCTACTGGAAGACCGGCCTGGCCGCCGGCGGGGTGCGGTTCTAGGAAATGAGCAGACTGCACTACGTCACGGCGAGCGACGGCTGGCTCGACGCGTTGCCGCTCGGCAACGGGCGCATCGGGGCCATGGTCGAAGCCACCGACCGGAGCACCGTGGTGCACCTGAACGACGAGACCGCCTGGTCGGGGTCGGTCGCGAGCGAACACCACGCCGGTCGGGTGGATGCGGCCACCGCCGCATCCGCCCTGGCCGCGGCGCGCGACCTGATCGAGCGCGGCCGCCCGGTCGACGCGGAACGGGAACTGACCGCGCTCAGCGCTGACTACAGCCAGGCCTACCTGCCCTTCGGCCGGCTGCAGATCAGCCTGCCGGCCGGCCACACCGTCACCGAGCGCTGGCTGGACCTGGCCCGCGCCACCCACCACATCCGCGGCGCCGGCGTCGAACAGACCAGCTTTGTGAGCGCCGCCGACGGGGTGCTCGTGCACAGGCTGGCGGCCACCGGGGCCGCGCGCCTGGACGTCACGGTCGGCCTGAGCACGCCGTTGCGCGAACTGTCCAGAACTTTCGACGACAACGGCCTGACGCTGCGGCTGCGACTGCCGGCGGATGTTGCGCCAGGCCATCGCCCCGACCGGGCCGCCGTGCTGTGGGAAGCCGACGGCATCGACCCGGTCGAGGGCGCGCTGACGGTGTCGCTCCGGCACGACGGACGGCTGGAGCAGACCCCCGACGGTGCGCTGCGGGTGGTCGACGCGAGCGAGGTCGTCGTGCTCGTGGCCACCGACACCACCTTCGCGGGCGTGGGCCGGGCACCGGCGGGAACCGCCGCTGCCGCCGCCGCGCGCTGCCGCGCCCGGATCGACGGCCTCGCGCCGCTGTCGGTGACCGAACTGGCCGCCAGGCACGAGCGTGACTACGGCGCCCTCTACGACAGGGTGACCCTGCACCTGCCCGGGCCGCCCGACCGGGCCGGTCTGCCCACGCCCGAACGCCTGAGGCAGGCCGCCGCAGCCGGGGTCCCCGCCGCCGGGTTCGACCCCGGGCTGGTGGGGGTGCTCTTCGACTACGGCCGGTACCTGCTCATCGCCTCGTCCAGGCCCGGCGGCCTGCCGGCCACCCTGCAGGGACTCTGGAACGAGTCGATGCGGCCGCCGTGGAGCAGCAACTACACCCTGAACATCAACACCGAGATGAACTACTGGGCGGCCCAGCCCGTGCAACTCGGCGAAACCGCGCTGCCGCTGCTAAACCTCGTCGAGGGCCTGGCCGCCCGCGGCGCCGAGACCGCGGGCCGGCTCTACGGCTGCCGCGGCTGGGTCGCCCACCACAACACCGACGCCTGGGCGTTCAGCTCGCCCGTGACCGGTGACGCCTCCTGGGCCCAGTGGCCGATGGCCGGCCCGTGGTTGGTGCGGCAACTCGACGAGCCCCGCCGCTTCGGCACCGCCGACGCCGACTACCTGGCCCGGCTGTGGCCAATCGCGGCCGGATGCGCGCGCTTCTGCCTCGACTTCGCCATCGACCTGCCGGGCGGTCGGCTGGGCACCCGCCCCTCGACGTCGCCGGAGAACCTGTACCGCCGGGGCGACGCCAGCGTCGCCGTCGGCACCGCCTCGGGCATGGACCGCACCCTGTTGCGCGAGCTGTTCAATCTGTTGCCCGCGCTCGCCGCCGAGTCCGGGCACCCGCACGACCCGATCCTGGCCGAGGCGGCAGCCGCCCTCGCCCGGATCGACGGCGTGCGCGTCGACACCACCGGCCGGGTCGCCGAATGGGGCCTCGACGAGGTGGAGGACGACCCGCAGCATCGGCACCTCTCCCACCTCGTCGGCCTGTATCCCGGCGACGGGCTGCCCGAGCACCAGCACGACGCGGTCCGGGCCACCCTCGACCGGCGCGGCGACGATTCCACGGGCTGGTCCCTGGTCTGGAAGCTCTGCCTGCGCGCCAGGCTCGGCCAGGCCGACAAGGTGGGCGACCTGCTCGGCTACGTGCTTCGGCCGGCCAACGCCGAGTCCGGCCCGCACGCCGGCGGCCTCTATCCCAACTTCTTCGCGGCGCATCCGCCGTTTCAGATCGACGGGAACCTGGGCTTCGTCGCGGCGCTCGCCGAGTGCCTCGTGCAATCCCACACCGACGTCATCGACCTGCTGCCGGCGCTGCCGCCGGGGCTGGAGCGCGGCGGGGTGACCGGCCTGGCGGTGCGCGGCGGTCTGCTGGTCGACCTCGACTGGGCCGACGGTGCGCTCGTGACCGCGGTGTTCACCGCGCGGCCCGGTGTGAACGCCGGCACCCGCCTGGTGCGCGTGGCGCGGCCGGGCCAGGCGGCGACCATCGTCGAGATCCGCGTGGAGCCGGGCCGGCCCACCCGCGTGGACCAGCCCGGCCACTGACCATCCCGCGAGAGCGGCCGTGTGGTTGCTTCAGCGCTGCCGAAGCGACCGTTTGACCACTTTCGCGAGATGGCGGCCGGGAAATGGTGGCAGGGACGTGGTGGCCGGGACGTGGTGGTCGGGAAATGGTGGTGGGGACGTGGTGCCGGCCGCGTCGCCGTGACATCTCGCGAAAGCGGTCGCGTGGTTGCTTCAGCGCTGCTGAGGTGACCGTTTGGCCGCTTTCGCGAGATGGTGGCCGCTAAAGGGTGCTCGTGAAAGGGCGCTCGTGAAGGGGTGCTCGTGAAAGGGTGGCGCAGATGGTGGCCGCGGAATGCTGGCGGTAGGTGGTGCCCAGGGCGTCGCCCTCCCATCTCGCGAAAGCGGTCGCGTGGTTGCTTCAGCGGTGCCGAAGTGACCGTTTGGCCGCTTTCGCGAGATGGTGACCGCGGATGGTTGCCGCGGGTGGTGGTCGGGAGGTTAGGCCGGCGGGGTCGCAGCCGTCGTGACCTGCTGGGCGACCGCGTTGGCCGGCGCTGCGTGCGCCGGCGCTGCGGAGGCCGGCGCTACGTTGGCCGGCGCTGCGGATGCCGGCGCTGCGGATGCGGGGGCGACGGATGCGGGGGCGGCAGTCGTGGCCGCGGGGGTGGCGGGCGGGTCGACCGGGGCGTCGCCGGAGGGCGACAGCTCGGTCTTCAGGATCTTCATCGATTGCCCCAGGCTGCGCGCCAGGGTGGGCAGCTTGGGTGCGCCGAAGAGGAGGAGAACGACGAAGAGGATGATGAGGAAATGCCATCCGGTCAAGTTGCTGAGCATGGTGTCCTGTCTGGTCGGTGCTGCCGGGGGATGGGAAAGAACTTAGGCGGTGCCGCCGAGGAAGGCCAGCTGCACGTTCCGGGACAGCGTCACCCGGAGGTCGGTGGGGAGACGTGGGCCATCGGTCGCGGCCAGCGGAACGGCCGTGCTGGTCCAGTCCGAGGCGATGACCTCGGCTGAGCCGAGCGGCGACCAGACGCCGTCGAGGCGCCCCTCGACACTGACCCGTCCGGTGCCGCGGGCCTCAACCCGAAGCTCGTCGGCCAGGCCGGCGACGTCCAGGTAGACCAGTCGGGCCGTGCGGGCGACGGCGGCCACGGCCACGGCGGTGCCGCTGCGCGGAGTATGCGCCACCAGCTCGCTCTGCACGGTGGCGCTCTGCTCGGTGCCGTCGAAGCTGTCGGCGGTAAAGCCCGCGCGAGCATCCCGCGGGGCCACGGTGACCCCGTCGATGTGCACGAGCAGCCGGTGGTCGATGGCTTCGGCCGAGCGGCCTACCAGAATCTCGTAGTCGCCGGTCTCCACGACCAGGCGACCGGTGGTCACGTCCCACACGGCGAACGCCGCGGGGTCGACGGTCAGCGTCAGCTCCCTGGTCGCACCGGAGGCCACGGTGACCCGATCGAAGCCGGCCAGCCGGCGGCGCGGAAACTGCAGCCGGTGCGTGGGCGCCGCCACGTACAGCTGCACGGTCTGCACCGCGGCGCCGGCACCGGCCGGACCGACCCCGGCCGCGACGGTGACCGTGACGGTGACGGGCGCCGCCAGGCCGGCCTCGACCGACCAGTCCGCGTGCGCCGCGGACAGCACGGCGACCGGGAGGGTGCTCGGCGTGTAGCCCAGCCCGTGCCCGAACGCGAAGTCGGGCCGCGCCGGCGAGTAGAGGTAGGTGCTGCGGCTGGTGATGATGTCGTAGTCCAGCACGTCGGCGAGGTCGGCCTCGCCGGCCCACCAGGTCTGGGCGAGCCGCCCGCTGGGTTCCATAGCGCCGGTGAGCACATCCGCCAGACCGTGGCCCAGCTGTTCTCCGGCGTGCGAGGACCACACGATGGCGGGCGCCGACTCGAGCGCCGCTCCGAGGGCGAACGGATACGACGAGACGACCAGCAGCACGATGTCGGCGTTGGCGTCGGCGGCGGCGCTGACCAGTTCGGCCTGGTGGGCAGGCAGGGCCAGCGCCGGGCGGTCCTCGGTCTCGCGACCACCCAGGTGCGGGTCGTTGCCCACGGTCACGATGACGGTGTCGGCCGCTGCCGCGACGGTGGCCGCGTGGGCGAGCCCGGAGCGCAGGACCCGCAGGCCGAACCTGTCGGCGGTGGCCTCGGTGGCCGGCGCGGCCAGGATCGATCCGTTGCCGAGATCCGCGTGCAACCACAGGCCGGAGCCTCGGTGCTGCAGGGAGACGCTGCCGTCGTCGTGGCGCACGAGGCGCAGGGCTTCCTGCGCCACCCAGCCGCCCACCCGGGTGGCCGTGTCTTCGAGGTAGCCCTGCGCGCCGCGGGTCACCAGCCGGTCGCTGGCGACGCTGCGCAGGGTGACATGGCCGTGGCCCCACTCGGTGAGTTCGAAACTCTGCGCGTCGCCGACGGTGTCGCTCGCGGCGTGCAGACGCCCGCCGTGCGGCCCGCCCGAGGTGAGGTAGCGCCCGGTGCGGGGGTCGCGGAGGGCGATGATGTCGGAGCCGCTGGCGGTACTGACGGATCCGCCGGTGGCCCCCAACGCGGCGGCGAGGCCGTCGGTGAGGCTCACCGGGGCGATCAGGCTGCCGCTGTACCAGTCGGTGAGCACCCGGTCGGCGAGCGGGCCGAGCACAGCCACCCGGGTCGCCGGCGGCAGGGGGAGCAGCGGCCGGGCCCCGGTGTTCTTCAGCAGCACGGTGCCCGCGGCGGCGGCTTCCCTGGCCAGGTCGATGTGAGCGGGCGACCCGATCACGTCGGCCGTGATCGCGGCGTACGGATGCGGTTCGGTGTCGAACTCGCCGGTACGCGCGCGGGCCGTGAGCAGGCGCAGCACCGCGCCATCCACCTGGTCGATGGTGATGAGCCCCTCGGCGAGGGCCTGTCGCATGGCGGAGATCGTGGGCTCGGCGTTGGTGTCGTTGTCGGTGAAGCTGTCGACGCCGGCGGCCAGGGCGGCCGCGTGGGCGGGCACCGGTCCGTCGAAGTACTCCTCGGAGCCGAACAGGTTGGTGGGTGCGGCCGCGTCGCTCACGATGAGCAGCTGGGCACTGTCGGCGACCCAGGTGCGCAGGTGCGCCTCGACGAGGTCGGAGACGTGGGCCGGGCGGCCGTTCACCAGGTTGTAGGAGAGCATGGCGGCGCCGGCGGCGCCCTCTTCGATGGCCGGGCGGTAGGCCGGCAGCTCGTACTCGTGCAGCACCCGCTGACGCAGCTGCGAATTGGTCGTGGAGCGGTCGACCTCGTTGTTGTAGCCGAGGAAGTGCTTGAGGGTGGGCACCGTGCGCCAGCGCACCGGGTCGTTCCCGCGCAGACCCCAGGAGTAGGCGCAGCCCATCCGGCCGGTCAGCCAGGAGTCCTCTGAGTAGCCCTCCTCGTTGCGGCCCCAGAGCGGATGGCGCAGCGGGTTGACCACGGGCGCCCACACGTTCAGGCTCACCTCGGGGGAGACGGCGTGCTTGCCGCGCACCTCGATGCCCACGGCCTCGCCGACCCGGCGGATCAGGTCGAGGTCCCAGCTGGCGGCGAGCCCGACGGTCTGCGGGAACTGGGTGGCCTCACCCAGCCAGGACAAACCGTGCAGGGCCTCGGTGCCGGTGTGGAAGGCGGCGAGCCCCAACCGCTCGATGGCGGGGTTGGCCTGATGCAGCAGGCTGAGCTTCTCCTCGACCGTGAGCTGGTCGAGCAGGCGGAGTGCCGTTGCGGCGTCGGTGCCGTGCGTCATCAAGATCTTCCTGGTTGAGTGCCCTCGAAGCGTTTCGATAGTTATCGCGAAAACATGTCGATGGGCCGAGTCTAGGTCACAATGTGCCATTTGTGGTTGCCTCCGCGTAATTCAGCCCTGTACACTCCCGATTGTCGAAGCGCTTCCGCAGGGAGCCGGACTCGGGGGCGCATCTTGCTGCTCTCGGCCTCGGCAAGAGTCGCAACTTACGAAGAAGTGAGGCAGCAATGAGCATCCAAACGGCCAGTTCTGATCTGAGAGCATTCGCCAAGAAGCCGCTGAACCGGAGGTCCTTCCTGGGCTTCGTAGGTGCGGGAGCGGCCACAGCCGCCCTGGCCGGGTGCAGCACGGGAACAGCCAGCACCTCGGGCGGACTGTTCAGCGCCGAAGACATCGCCGGCGTCATCCCGAACTACTACCCGGTGGACTTCGCCGTCCCCGACCTGGTCAGCGTGGAAGGCTCCACCGCCGGCTACCTCAAGCTCCCGACGGTGCTGCGCAAGTCCGTCGCGAAGGTGCCGGGTTCCGGCGGGTCGTACACGGCCCTCACCCCGGCCTGGTGGACCATTCCCAGCTCGGACAACTCCTACTTCAAGGCCGTGAACAAGGAACTGGGCACGACGATCAAATTCCAGGTCTCCGACGGCAACACCTACGGAGAAAAGATCCAGGCGGTGCTCGCCTCGCCGAACAACGTGCCGGACATGGTCGTCATCCCGTCCTGGAACCTGCCGCCCAAGTTCGACCAGGCGGTCACCTCGCTGTTCGCCGACCTCAGCCCGTACCTCGCCGGCGACAAGGTGAAGGACTACCCGAACCTGGCCAACATCCCCACGGACTCGTGGAAGTTCTCGGTCTTCCAGGGCAAGCTCTTCGGACTCCCGTACCCGGGTGAGGTCATCCAGAACGCGTTCTTCTACCGCAAGGACATCTTCGACGAACTCGGCCTGCCGCTGCCCACCGACGCGGAGAGCTTCATCGAGATCCTCACCGAGGCCACCGACACCTCCAAGAACCGTTGGGGCTCCGACGACCTGTGGAACGCCGGCCAGATCATGTTCGGTGTGCCGGACAAGTGGACCGTTATCGACGGCAAGCTGGTGCACAAGTTCGAGACCGACCAGTACCGCGAGGCGCTGGACTGGCTGACCCGCCTGTTCAAGTCCGGTGCGGTGCATCCGGATGCCATGGCCGGCAACGACCAGCAGGCCAACAGCCGTTACGAGGCCGGGAACACCCTGGTCAAGAGCGACGGCGTGGGCGGCTGGGCCGAATCGCTCGCCAGGGTGCTGCCGTCCAACCCGGCCTACAACACCCAGGCCATGGACTTCTTCGCCGCCGACGGCGGAGACCCCACCCTGTACAAGGGCAGTCCCACCAACATCTTCAGCTTCATCAACAAGAAGGCCGACGAGAAGGCCATCAAGGAGATGCTGGCCGTGGCCGACTTCATCGCGGCGCCGTTCGGCACCGCGGAGTACCAGCTGCTCAACTCAGGCGTGGAGGGCACCCACTACGACCTCGACGCCAACGGCGCCCCGGTGCTGAACGCCAAGGGCCAGGCCGAGGTCACCTCCACCTACTCGTTCCTGGTGCACCCGCCGGTGGTGCAGGCTCACGTGGAGTACCCGCAGTTCGTCACCGACTACTGCAACTGGAGCGCCCGGATGAGCGCCTTCGCGGCCGACCCCGTGCTCTACGGTGTGCAGATTCAGGAACCGGCCAAGTTCGGGTCGTTGTCCAAGCCGTTCGACGACCTCAAGGCCGACGTGGCCAACGGGCGCAAGGACCTTTCCGCCCTGGACGACGCCATCGCCACCTGGAAGTCCTCCGGCGGCAACGACCTGCGCAAGTTCTACCAGAAGTACCTGGACGCGTAGGCCGGACCGATGACCGTACTGGACGAGCGGCGCCCCACCCCGGAGGCGCCGCCCGCAGACCCCGCCACCCTGAAAGCCGCCGCGGTGCGCAAGCGCCAGAAACGGCGTGCCCTGTTCCGCCGCGACCGCACCCTCCTGCTCATGGTGCTGCCGGCGCTCCTGCTCACGGCGCTGTTCGCCTACGTACCCATCGTGGGCAACGCGATCGCCTTTCAGGACTACTCGCCCTACGTGGGAGCGTTCGAGAACCCCTGGGTCGGCTTCGCCAACTTCGAGCGGGTGCTGGCCGACGAGGCCTTCTGGTCGGCGGTGCGCAACACGCTCACCATCACCGCGTTCCAGCTGGTGTTCTTCTTCCCGGTGCCGATCATGCTGGCGATCCTGCTGCAGGGGCTGCTCAGCCCGCGCGTGCGGTCGCTGTTCCAGTCGATCGTCTACCTGCCGCACTTCCTGTCCTGGGTGATCGTGATCTCGATCTTCCAGCAGATCCTCGGCGGGGCGGGGCTGCTCAACCAGTTCCTGCGCGACAACGGCATCGAAGCGGTCAACCTGATGACCCAGCCGGACACCTTCCTGATCCTGGTCACCTCCCAGGCGCTCTGGAAGGACGCCGGCTGGGGGATCATCGTGTTCCTCGCCGCGCTCAGCGCCATCGACCCGAGCCAGTACGAGGCCGCGGCGATGGATGGTGCCGGCCGACGCAAGCGGATGTGGCACATCACGCTGCCGGCCCTGCGGCCGATCATCATCCTGCTGCTCATCCTGCGCCTCGGTGACTCCCTCACCGTGGGCTTCGAGCAGTTGCTGCTGCAACGCGACGCGGTCGGAGCCGGTGCCGCCGAGGTGCTGGACACCTTCGTGTACTACTCGGGGATCCAAAACGGGGACTGGAGTTACGCCGCCGCCGCGGGACTGATCAAGGGCGTGATCAGCGTGATCCTTGTGCTCGGCGCCAATAAGCTCGCGCACCTATTCGGAGAAGCCGGGGTCTACCAGAAATCATGACAATCACCACCAGACCACGCGCCCTCGCGCGCTCCCGCCCGCACCGGGTCACCCGGCCCACCTGGGAGGAGCCCCGCGCTCCCCTCGAGGCCGGCGCCCGCGCCATCGTGCTCTTCGTCATGGCGGCCCTGATCGTCGTTCCGCTCTACATCGTCGTTCTCACCAGCTTCTCCACTCAGGCCACCATCACGGCGGCCGGCGGCATGGTGATCGTGCCGGGCGAGCTCACCTTCTCCGCCTACGAGCAGATCCTCTCCGGCGGCGTGGTCACCCGCGCCGTGCTGGTCAGTGTCGGCATCACCGGCGTGGGCACCGCCATCAGCCTGGTGGTGTCGGTGATGGCCGCCTACGGTCTCTCCAGGCCCGGCTCATTCGCCCACCGGCCGATCCTGTTCTTCCTGCTGATCACCATGTTCTTCGGTGCCGGCATGATCCCCAGCTACCTGCTGGTGAGCAACCTCGGCCTGATCAACTCCTACTGGTCGCTCATTTTGCCCAGTTGCATCAGCGTGTTCAACATCTTCCTGATGCGGGGCTTCTTCATGGGGATCGACCAGTCGATTCTCGACAGCGCCCGCATCGACGGGGCCGGCGACTGGCGCATCCTCACCAAGATGGTGCTGCCGATGTCGCGCTCGGTGATCACGGTGATCGGCCTGTTCTACGGGGTCGGCTACTGGAACGCGTTCTTCAACGCCACCCTGTACATCAACGACAGCGAGAAGCTGCCGCTGCAGGTGATCCTGCGCTCCTACGTTCTGCAGGGGGTGTCGGTGCCCGGCCAGGTGAGTGTGGGCAGCGGTGAGGTGGCCACGCTGGCCGTGCAGATGGCCGTCGTGATCATCGCACTCGTTCCGGTGCTGATCATCTACCCGTTCCTGCAGAAGCACATCAGTTCGGGGGTCATGATCGGCGCCGTCAAGGGCTGAGCGGCGACCCGGGAGCGCCCGGAGCTGGCAGGTCCGGGCGCTGGGTATTCTTAGCTCATCACGTACCGACGGCTCCACCTTAGGCATCAGAGGACGCATGGCAACTATTAACGACGTGGCACGTCTTGCCGGCGTCTCGATCAGTACGGTCTCCTATACCCTCAGCGGCAACCGTTCGATTGCTGAATCCACCCGGAACCGGGTGGTCAGCGCCATCCAGGAGCTCGGCTACCGGCCCAATGCGGGGGCCAGGATGCTCGCCGGCACCCGCACCCGCATCTTCGCGCTGACCGCTCCGGTGCGGGCAGACACCCAATCCGGCGTGCTGATGTCATTCGTGCTCGCGGTGGCCACGGCCGCACGCAAGATCGACTACGACGTGCTGCTGCTCACGGCCGACGAGGCCTCCACCGGGCTCGAACGGGTCACCTCGAGCAGGCTCGCCGACGGCATCATCGCCCTCGACGTGTCACTCGACGACGAGCGGATGCCGCTGCTGCGCGCGCTGAACATCCCCGCCACCGTCATCGGAGTGCCGGCCGACACCGACGGACTGGTCTGCGTCGACCTGGACTTCGAGGGCGCCGCGAGCCTGGCCGTCTCCAGGCTCGCCGACCTCGGCCACCGTTCGATCGGGCTGCTCGGACTGCCGCGCAGCACCTACGCCTGGGGCGCGAACTACCCGCTCCGGTTCCGTGACGGTTTTCTGGCGGCGGCGGCGGAACGCAACGTCGCCACCGCGTTCGTGATGCCGGCCACCGACATGGACAGCATCCGGCGCAGCATCGACGAACTCTTCGCCAGCCTGCCGAACATGACGGCGCTGGTCATGCACGCCGGCGAATCGGTGCAGACCACAGTGCTGGAAATCCTCGCCTCCCGGGGCCTCTCGATTCCCGGTCAGCTGTCGGTGATCTCGGCCTGCGCGGTCTTCGACACCTCGGAGTTCAGCCCGCCGCTCGATGAGATCCCCCTGTCTGCGGAGGACTCCGGAGTGCGCGCGGTGGAGCTGACCATCCGCCAGATCAACGGCGACCGCACCCCACACATCGACCTGCTGCCGGCGCGTTATGTCGAGCGGGGTTCGACCGGCCCCGCCCCCGTCCGCGGGGTCTTAGCGGGGGTCTAGCCAGGAGTGCTCGGGGGAGTAGCCGAGCAGACGGCGGGCCTTGTCGATGGCGAGCAACGTGTCGGTTCCGTCGACCGCGCGGGTGAGCTGCACGCCGGGGAACACCTCGGCGGCCAGCTCGGCGCTGTCCCGGCGCATCACGGTGTCGGCGGCGGCGATGATGTACCGCTCGAACCCGGGCGGCGCGGTCTGCAGCGCCTTGAGCACGGCCTGGGCGCCGTCGCGGCCGTCGATGTAGCCCCAGAGGTTCCACTTGCGCAGCGTCGCATCCGCCTGGAACGCCTCGAACCCGTCGTAATCCTCGGGATCCATCACGTTCGAGAATCGCAACGCGGTGATCGAGAGCAGCGGATCCCAGCGCACCAGCTCGATCGCCATCGTCTCCTCGAGGTGCTTCACCAGCGAATAGGTGCTCTCCGGCCGGGCCGGGTACTCCTCGTCGACGGGGATGTATGGCGGGTCGGTGTCGAAGGGCAGGCCGAGCACGGTCTCGCTCGACGCGTAGACGATACGGCGGATGCCCGTGCGCCGGGCCGCCTGGAACACGTTGTAGCTGGCGAGCATGTTGTTGTGGAAGGTGGCCACATCGGGCACGATTCCCGGCGCCGGGATCGCGCCCAGGTGCACCACCGCGTCGAAGCCGCTGGTCTGGTCGTCGACGCCGGCGAAGGCGTCGATCACCTGGCCGTAGTCGGTGAGGTCGATGCGCAGGAAGCCGGGGCCGCGAGCGCCGTCGCGGTCGAGGTTGAGCACCTCGTGGCCCTCGGCGCGCAGCCGGGCGAGCACTGTCTTGCCGAGCTTGCCGCTGCCGCCGGTGAGCGCGATTCTCAGGGTGGGGGATTCCATGGACATCCTTGTCTGCGTGGTTCGGGTCGATTTGTGGCGTTGAGCAACGTATCACGGCCGGTCTGCGGCCCAGCCGGGTACTCTGGGGAGAAATCATCGGATTGCCAGGCGTCAGCCGGTCAGTGGGCAGCCAGACCCAGGGCATCAGCCAGACGGAGGAACCGTGCAGGGCAGTAGCCATGACGACGTGCGCAGACACAACCTGTCTGTGGTGTTGCGACTCGTGCACCGCAGCGGGGCGGCATCGCGCTCGCAGCTCACCAGGCTCACCGGGCTGAACCGCTCCACCATCGCCGCCCTCGTCTCCGAGCTGGTCGAGCGGGGACTGGTCGTGGAGAGCGAACCGAGCTCCACCAATCAGGTCGGCCGGCCCAGCCCCATCGTCAGCGTCAGCGAGCAGGTCGTGGCGCTCGCCGTGAACCCTGAGATCGACGCGGTCACCATCGGCATCGTCGGCCTCGACGGCCAGGTGCACCGCCGGGTGCGGTACCCCACCGATCAGTCGCCGAGTGTGCTCGAGGCCGTCAACATCGCCGGCGCCGTGATCGGCGGCATGCGCGGAGAACTCGAGTCCAAGTTCAAGGTCGTGGGCATCGGCGTGGCCGTGCCGGGACTGGTGCGCGCCCACGATGGGCTCGTGCGCCACGCGCCGCACCTGGGCTGGATCGACGAACCTCTCGCCGAGATGCTCGAGGCTGCCACCGGCTACCCGGTGCTCGCCGCCAACGACGCCAGCCTCGGCGCGATGGCCGAGCGGTTCTTCGGTGCGGGCAAGGGCATCACCGACCTCATCTACCTCAATGGCGGCGCGAGCGGCATCGGTGGCGGCATGATCGTGGGCGGGGCGCCGGCCGGTGGCATCGGCGGGTACGCGGGCGAGTTCGGGCACATGCGGGTCAGCGACAGCGACAGGGTCGACTCCGCGGGCCTCCGCGGCACCCTCGAGGCCGAGGTCACCCGGCGCGAGCTACTCGAGGCGCTCGGCCTGGCCGGTGCGGATGCCGACGAGCTCGAACAGGCGTTGCTGGCGTCCACGTCAGATCAGGTGCGCGCCGAGGTCAACCGGCAGATCGACCACCTCGCGGTGGCGCTGGCCGGGGCGATCAACATCCTCAATCCGCAGCTGGTGGTGCTCGGCGGGTTCCTCGCCGCGCTGCTCGCGGTGGATGCCGACAGGTTGCGGTCAGCGGTCGCGTCACACTCGTTGGGCGCCGCGTTCGGCACCGTGCGGCTGAGCGCCGCCGAACTCGGCTCCAACCTGCTCATGATCGGCGCCGCGGAGCTGGCCTTCGAGGGCCTGCTCGACGACCCGGCCGGGCTGCCGGCCCTGTCGGAGGCGGCTCCCGCCGGGTCGGGAACAACTCAGCCCTGAGCGGAGCCCGGCACCGGCTCCGCCCCCGGGGTCAGGGTGGGCGTGAGTGAGCCCGGCACCCGCAGGAAGTTCGTGATGATCGCTCGGGCGTCGTTGGCGCGCTGCACGAGCTGCACCTCGCTCCGCGGATGCACTCCGGCCAGCGGCACCGTGCGTACCCCGGCCGGCAGGTTCAGGGCGGCGCTGGCCGGGGCGATGCTCACGCCGAGGCCCGCTCCCACCAGGTGCAGGATCGTCACCCAGGAGGAGGCCTCCTGCACCACCCGGGGCTCGTAGCCGGCCTGGCGGCACGGCTCGAGATTGCGCAGGTACGCCTGCTCGCCCGCGGCGCGGGGATAGAAGACGAAATCGTCGTCGCGCAGCATCCCGGCCTCGAGGACCGTGAGGCCGGCCGCCGGGTGATCGTTCGGCACGACAGCGACGAAGGGCTCGGTGGCGAGCGTGGTCAGCGTGATCGCCGGGTGCGGCTCGGAGTCGCGCACCACCCCCATGTCGATCTCCCTGGCGAGCAGCCTGTCCAGAATCAGCGACGTGTAACCCTCGTGCAGCTGCACGTGCACCGCCGGGTACAGCGCCCGGAAGGCGCGGATGCGCTCCGTGATGCCCAGCGGAATCGCCGAGGTGATGAAGCCGATGTCGAACCGGCCCTGTTCTCCGCGCCCGATGCGGGCGGCCTCGTCGACGTCGGACGCGGCCTGGTCCAGCAGCCGGCGGCTGCGCTCGAGGAACGCCGTGCCGGCCTCGGTGAGCAGCACCCGGCGCGACGTGCGGTCGAACAGCGGCGTGCCGATGAGCTCCTCGAGCCGTCGGATCTGCTGCGAGAGCGGCGGCTGGGCCATGTGCAGGCGTTCGGCCGCCCGGCCGAAGTGCAGCTCCTCCGCCACGGCGACGAAGTAGCGCAGGTGCCTCAGTTCCAGGTGTGCGGCCATACCCCAAGGTTACCAAGACCTATCGGGTCTTGATCCAGTACCAACGGATATTGGACGTCTGAATCAGACGCTCGCAGAATGGGAGCACAGCACGAAGGAGCCCGCCATGTCCCACACCCCCGCCGCCCCGACGAACACCGCCCCAACGAACACCGCCCCGACCAACCCCGCCCTGGTCATCGAGGAGATGAGCTCCGCCGAGGACGCCCGGGCGTTCCGGGAGCTCAATGAGGAGTGGATCAGCCTGCTCTTCACGCTGGAGGACGCCGACCGGGTGTTGCTCAACGACCCCGCCGGCCGCATCCAGGGCCGCGGCGGCGTCGTGCTGATCGCCCGGCTGGGCGAGGAGCGGGTGGGCTGCGTCGCGGTGGTGCCGGCGGGCGACGGCGTCTTCGAGCTGTCCAAGATGGCGGTCAGTCCGGCCCTCCGCGGCCACGGGATGGGCCGGCGCATCATCGGGGCAGCCATCGACGCGGCCCGGCGGCTTGGTGCGGCCTCGCTGTTCCTGGGCAGCAGCACCAAACTGCCCGCTGCCGTGCACCTCTACGAATCGGTGGGCTTCACGCATGTGCCGGCCGAGCGGATCGGCCCGATGCCCTACGAGCGGGCCGACGTCTTCATGGAGCTCGTGCTCTAGCGCGGCCGACGGGTCGACCGGCCGGTCGACTACCGGGGCGGAAAATGCAGAAATCCCCGGATCCGCGCAATCTTTGCCGCGATGCCACGGCGGGGGAATAGAACCGACCGTCGCACGCTTTTTGCAGATGGGTATTCACCCACACTCCACACCGCACGACCCCGACCGAGGACTCTTTCACGTGACTACTGCCGTCATCCCCGTCATTACCGAGGCGCAACTGCACTCGACCGCCCGGCACCCCGGTGACGCCCTGTCCCGCGGGCAGCGCGTGGTCTACATCATCATCCTCGGCGCGCTGACGGCCCTCGGACCGTTCACCATCGACCTGTACCTGCCGGCGTTCCCCACCCTCGAGAGTGAACTCGGAGTCTCGGCCGCCGCCATCCAGCTCACCCTCACCGGCACCATGATCGGCTTCGGCTTCGGCCAGCTGATCGTGGGTCCGTGGAGCGACAAGGTGGGCCGCCGGCTGCCGCTGCTGCTCGCCACCGGCTTCCACGTGCTGGCCTGTGTGGGCGCGGCACTGTCCAGTGACATCGTCACGCTCGGTATCTTCCGGGTGCTGCAGGGCTTCGGCGCCGCAGCCGGCGCCGTCGTGGCCATGGCCATGGTGCGCGACCTGTTCGGTGGCAAGCCGCTGGTGAAGATGCTCTCCCGCCTGGCCCTGGTCAGCGGCCTCGCGCCGGTGCTGGCGCCGGTCATCGGCTCGCAGCTGCTGCTCGTGATGCCGTGGCGCGGCATCTTCTGGGTGCTCGCCGGTTACGGCGTGGTCGTCATGGTGGCCGTCGCCATCTGGATCGTCGAGACCCTGCCCAAGGAACGCCGCACCGTGCCCGGCCACTCCAGCCTGGCCCAGCGCTACAAGGCCGTGCTCAGCGACCGCACCTTCGTGGGCGTGCTCATCATCGGCGCGATGACCTTCACCGGCCTGTTCTCCTACCTCTCCTCGTCGCCGTTCCTGTTCCAGCAGGTCTACGAATTCAGCGCCCAGCAGTACGGCGTGCTCTTCGCGGTCAACTCCCTCGGCATCGTCGTGGGCGTGCAGGCCAGCTCCCGCCTGATGCACCGCTACAACGTGGGCCCGCAGAACATCCTGATCGTGGCCACAGCGGTACTCGTGGTCATGTCGGCGGCCATCTTCACCCTCGACCTGCTCGGCGCCGGGCTGTGGGGCACCCTGATTCCGCTCTGGTTCTTCATCGCAGGCTGCGGCTTCACCTTCCCCACCGTGCAGGTCATCGCCCTGAACGCGCACGGCAGCGAGGCCGGTACCGCCGCCTCGCTCCTCGGCGCGGCCAACTTCGGCATCGCCGGCCTGATCTCCCCGATCGTGGGCGTGCTCGGCGTCGGCACCGCCGTGCCGATGGCCTCGGTGATGGGCGTCGCCGCGATCGTCTCCATCCTCAGCCTCTGGCTGATCGTGCGGCCGCGCACGGTTGAGGCGCTCACGCACTGACCGAACCGGCGCCGACCGTCGCATCCGTGCGCGTCTCTATGGAAGAATCTCGAACGTGACCGATACTGCGCCGACCGGCCTGACCGCTCCCTCGGCCGGGGCGGTGGACGTTCTCGTGCGCAACTGCGTTACCGTCGCCGGAGATCCAAGCCTGCCCCCGATCATCTTCGGCCCCGGCTACGGCACCAGCCAGAACATGTGGCGTCTGGTGGCACCGCAGTTCGTCGACGCGCGGCGCGTGGTGATGTTCGACCACGTCGGCTCCGGCGACTCGGATGTGTCGGCGTACGACCGGCGCAAGTACGACACGCTGCGCGGCTACGCGGCCGACCTGCTCGAGATCGTGCGCTCCCTCGACCTGCACGATGTGGTGTTCGTGGGCCACTCGGTCAGTGCCATGATCGGGGCGCTGGCCGCGATCGAGGAGCCGGAACGGTTCGCCAAGCTGATCATGCTGAGCCCGTCCCCGCGGTACCTGAACGATGACGGCTATGTGGGCGGGTTCGAGCGCGCCGACGTGGATGCGCTGCTGGACGCCCTCGAGGTGGACCACGTGAGCTGGGCCGCCCAGATGGCGCCGGCGCTGATGCAGAACGCGGAACGCCCAGAGCTGGCCGTCGAACTGGCCGAGAGCATGGCGCGCACCACCACCAAGGTCGCCCAGCACTTCGCCAGGGTCACCTTCCTCTCCGACATGCGCCGGTACCTCAAGCACATCAGCACGCCCACGCTGATCCTGCAGACCTCCGACGACCTGATCGCCCCGCTCGAGGTGGGCGAATACCTGCACGAGCACATCGCGGGCAGCGAACTCGTGGTGCTCGGTGCGGCCGGGCACTACGCGCACCTCTCTGACCCGGCCGAAATCGAGCAGCAGATCCGGCGCTGCCTGTGACGCTGGAGGACGTCTCCCGAGCGCTCTTCCAGCACGCACCGGCCGGGTTGCTCGCGATGTCGACCGACGGCGTCATCCGCTCCGCGAACGACACCTTCTGCGACTGGGCGGGCTACCCGCACGACGACGTCGTCGGTCGCTACTTCCCGTCGCTGCTGTCGCGGGGCAGCAAGCTGATCTTCTCCACCCGGTTCATGCCGCTGCTGCAGACGCAGCGCACCCTCAACGAGATGATGCTCACCCTCTCGACCAGCACCGGCGGCACCCGGGACGTGCTGGTCAGTTCTGTGCTGCACGACGCCGGTGCCGAGCCCGTGATCTACGCGGCAGTTCTGGACGCCGGTGTGCGGCTCAAGTACGAGCGCGACCTGCTCGACGCCCGCCGCACGGCCGAGACCGCTGTGGCGCGGGTGCGCATCCTGCAGGAGGCCGCGGCCGGCCTGGCCCCGGCCACCACCCTGGCGGCGTTCGGGCGGGCGCTGCGGGTGTCGGCCGAGACGGCCACGGATGCCGCGTTCGTGTCGGTCATCGTCGTCAACCCCGGCGGCCGACTGGACCTGGTCTCGGGCACCCGGCCTCTCGCCGACACTGTGGCGCTGGCCGACCTGCTGCCCGTTCAGCAGTGCCTGGCCGAGGGCCGTCCGGTCCTCTGCCGCACCGCCGCCGACATCGTGGCCGCCTTCCCGGCCCTGGCCGCCGGGTTCGACCTGGAGGGCATCGAGGCGCTCTGCATCATCCCGGTGATCGAAGACGGCACCGTCTCCGGAGCCATCGCCTGTTGGTTCCAGCGAGAGCGGGAACTCGACGAGAACCTGCTCGACCTGCTCGCGGCTCTGGCCACGCAGGCGGCGCCGGTGCTGGAACGCATCCACCTACAACGCCAGATCGAACACCAGTCGCTGCACGATTCGCTCACCGGGCTGCCCAACCGGATATCGATGCAGCAGCGGCTGCGGCAGTTGCTCGCCGAGGCGGACCGGCACGGCGGGACCGTGGCGGTGCTGTTCCTCGACCTGGACGGGTTCAAGGCGATCAACGACACCTTCGGTCACGAGGCCGGCGACCAGGTGCTGCAGCAGGTGGCCGGCCGGCTGGCGCACACCCTGCGTGTGGGCGACACCGCGAGCCGGTTCGGCGGTGACGAGTTCGTAATCACCTGTGACGGTGTCGACGAAGAAACTGTGCTGGAGGTGGCCCGGCGCATCCGGGAGGCGGTGAAGCAACCGCTCGAGGGCCTCGCCCGGGGATCGAGTGTGTCGGCCAGCATCGGCATCAGCGTGTTCACCCCCAGCGGCGGTCGCATCACCCCGGAGGCGCTCGTGGCCCTGGCCGATGAAGCGATGCTCGCCTCGAAACGTGCCGGCAAGGGCCGCGACACCCTCGTCGTAGCCTGACCGCGCCCCGCGCCCCGCCCCACCAACTCGAGCGCCCCCGCCCCGCCCCCGCCCCGCCCCTCATGACTGGCCCACTTTTGCTAGTGGCGGGGGCTGTCGCACTAGCAAAAATGGGCCAGTCTTCCCTGGCCGGCAGCCGGTCGGTGTCGCTCGTTCTTGGGTGGCCCACTTTTGCTAGTGGCGGGGGCTGTCGCACTAGCAAAAATGGGCCAGTCAGGTGGGCGGCGGGATTGTTGGCTCGGATGCGGTGGGACGGGGCCCGCGGGTCAACTCCCGGTGCCTGGCGGAGCGATCTAGCATGGGTTGATGGACCCATCGCGCCAGCCCGACAGTGAGCCCACCGAAACCGTGCGGCCGCAGACCGCACCCGACCATGCCGAGACCGCGGCGGATGCGCCCTCCCGCCGCATCGCCCGCCGTTGGCCGTTGATCAGCGGCGCGGTCGCCGTCGTCCTCGCCTTCCTGCTCGGCGCCCTGATCCTCACCCGCGGTGCCGGCCGCCCGATCGAGGCCGACGCGGAGTGGATGGAGGAGATCCTCGAGCACCGCTCCCCGGTCTGGGAGGTCCCAGCGCTTGTGATGAACTTCCTGGGGGCCGGCATCGCCGGTGTCATCGTGATCCCGCTCGTGATCGTGGTGACCCTGCTCGTGCTCAGGCGCCCGTGGGCGGCGCTGTACTTCGTGATCGCCACCGTCGTCAGCGCCGGTCTGGTGCAGCTGCTCAAGACCCTGTTCGGCCGGGCGCGCCCCGAAGACATGCTGATCACGTCGGACTTTGGCTCATTCCCTTCGGGGCATGTAGCGAATGCGGCCACCATGGCCGTTGCCCTCGGAATCATCTTCCCGTGGGTGTGGGTGTGGATCGCCGGCGCCGTGTACACGGTGGCGATGATGGTCAGCCGCACCTATCTCGGTGCGCACTGGCTCACCGACACCATCGGCGGTCTGATGCTTGGAGCAGGCGTCGCCGTCGTGCTGTGGGCGCCGCTGGCGGCCAAGCTCGACGGGGAGAACACCATCGCCAGACGGCGGGCGGCCAGGCCTCGCCCGCCGACACGCGGCTAGTTCCGACGACCTACCGGGCGCGGCGGAACAGGACCCACGTGTGGCCGCGTCGCCATGCCCGTCCACTCGACGTTCCAGTGACCGTACCCACCCGGTGCGGATGTTGCCTACGGTACTGACATTCGCGGCGGCCGCACGCTAGCGTCAGGTCATGAGAATTCTCCTCGTAGGTGCCGGCGGCGTCGGAGACGCGTTCGCGAAGATCATTGCCCGCCGTTCGTTCTATGAGCACGTGGTGGTGAGCGACTACGACCTGGGACGGGCCCAACGCACCATCGCGGCGATCGAGGCCCGGCACGGCGCCGAGACCGCGGAGAGGTTCACGGCGGCGCAGATCGACGCATCCGACCCGGATGTCGTGGCGCGCGTGGCGCGCGAGCACGGGGTCAGCCATGTGATGAACGCCGTGGAGCCCAAGTTCGTGCAGAGCATCTTCGCCGGGGCGCTCGCCGCGGACGCGGACTATTTGGACATGGCGATGAGCCTGAGCGAGCCGCATCCGACGGACCCGCACACCGAGACCGGCATCAAGCTCGGCGACGACCAGTTCGAGCAGGCCGCCGACTGGGAGACCAGTGGGCGCCTCGCCCTGGTGGGCATGGGTGTGGAGCCCGGGCTCAGCGACGTGTTCGCCCGGTATGCCTCCGATCACCTGTTCAGCGAGATCGACGAGCTCGGCACCCGGGATGGCGCCAACCTGGTTGTGCGCGACGAGGCCGGCAACGAGATCTTCGCGCCGTCATTCAGCATCTGGACCACCATCGAGGAGTGCCTGAACCCGCCGGTGATTTTCGAGAAGGACCGCGGCTGGTACACGACGCCGCCGTTCAGCGAGCCCGAGGTCTTCGACTTTCCCGAGGGCATCGGCCCGGTGGAGTGCGTGAACGTGGAGCACGAAGAGGTTCTGCTGATGCCGCGCTGGCTGGATGCGAAGCGGGTCACCTTCAAGTACGGGCTCGGCGAGGAGTTCATCGGTGTGCTGCGTACTCTGCACCTGCTCGGCCTCGACAGTGTGAACCCCGTGCGGGTGCGCACCGCGGACGGCCCCGCGATGGTGGCTCCGCGCGATGTGGTCGCCGCGAGCCTGCCCGACCCGGCCACCATCGGCCCCCGCATGACCGGCAAGACCTGCGCCGGGGTCTGGGTGACCGGCACCGGCACGGATGGCGCGCCGCGGGAGGTCTACCTCTATCACGTGAGCGACAACGAGTGGACGATGGCCGAGTACGACGCCCAGTGCGTGGTCTGGCAGACCGCGCTCAACCCCGCGATCGCCCTCGAGCTGCTCGCGACCGGCGTGTGGACCGGCACCGGCGTGCTCGGCCCGGAGGCCTTCGATGCGAAGCCCTACCTCGACCTGATGAGCGCCCCCGAACCGGCCGGCTACGGCCAGCCCTGGGGCCTGGACGAACGCACTCCCACCGTCTGACCGCCTGGACCGACCGACCGACCGACCGACCGACCGGCCCGACTCGACGGGCATGCGCCGACGGGCCCGACCCAACAGAGGAGTACCCGTAACCCTCAGACCCTCAGATCGAACGAGGCCCGGGTGGCTGCCGGCGCTGCTCGAGCGCGGCGGGACTCTTGCCGCGCAGCTCGATGAGGGTCTGGCCCGGGTTGACGGATGCCGGTGGCCGCAGCCAGTAGCGGCCACGGTTCTCGAAGATCTGCCAGCCCTGATTGTGCAGCATCCGGTGGTGCGCGCTGCAGAGCAGAATGCCCAGCCGGATATCGGTCGCCCCCTGGTCGCGCAGCCACTCTTCCAAGTGATGGGCTTCGGTGCGGGAGGGAGGCTTGTCACAATCGCCCCACCGGCACCCTCCGTCGCGGGCGGCCAGAGCAGTGCGTTGCGCCGGGGTGAACAACCGCTCCTCCCGGCCGAGGTTCAGCGGTTGACCGTGGGCATCGAAGGTGACCTCCACGGTGCCGGAGGTGCAGATCACCCGATCGATGGTCTCGCGGGAGACCGGTGCGGGGTTGCCTTCGATGTAGCCGTGCCCGGTGCCGTCCGGCACCGGCACCAGAATGTCGGTGGGCGCGGGTTCCGATGTCACGGAATCGGCGGTGGAGCCGGGTGCGGTGGCCAACAGTCGCACGGCCGGGATGCGTCCGCCGAGCAAATGGTTCGGGTTCACCTCGGAGCCTGCCTTGATCAGGTCGACGAAGGTGTCGGCCGCGATCTGCTCGGTGGTGCGCGGGTCGTCCCGCATGGCCCGGGCCCAAGCGGCGCGGTCCGGGTCGACGAAACGCACTCCGCCGCGGCGAGGCCCGGTGAGGCTGTCGTAGACGGCCTGAATGAACTCGCCCTGTTCCGGCGGAAACAGCCCGTGGACGTGCACCTGTCCGGAGCCGGTCTTCCAGACCCGGAGGTACCTGTCGTCCCGGGCCTTCTTCTCGCGCCTGGCGATGCCGGCCTCGTCGAGGCTGTCGCGCATGCGGCGCGACCGCTTGAGTAGTTGGTCGACGTTCATCGTGCGCGCTTCGCCCAGAAGCGTGGCCACGGCGTCGGTGAGGACATCGCCGGTCACGACGGAATCGACATCCCCGAGGCCGGTGCGAATCGCGTGTGCCGCAGCCACCGACAGCGTGCCGCTGTTCACGGCCGCGGATACCGGGGAGTGCCAGGGCACCTCGACGGGGAGCTCGAAGGCACAGCCGCCGAGTGCTACCCCACCGAACAAGCCGGTGTCCGGCCCGTCCTCACCCTCCGCGCCGCCGCTCCCGTCGAGGAGCCGTTCGGCGGCCTCCGCTTCGGCGTCTGCTTTCGCGGTCTCCGCGGCCTCGGCCTCGCCGAGCATCCGGCCCACGTCAACGAGCTTGAGGGCGTCGGTGCGGGTCGACCCGGTCATGGTCTGGATCAGTTCGTCGGGCGAGGTGAATCCCTGCTGCGCGGCCAGTCCCTGCTGGCCCAGCTCCGGCCGGGAACGGTGCGCGAGCGTCTTCGCCATCCACACTGATCGGGTTTCGACCAGGCCCCGCAGGCGGGCGAGATCGCGCTGTCCGGCGAGAAGTGCGGCGTCGGTGAGGGCGTCGTAGTCGGCGCTGCACGCGCCCAGATTCTCCACTGCCTCGACCGCGGCGGTGAGGGAACCAGCCGACCGAGCGCGCTCGGGCGAGCCGCCGGGAGTGGATACGTCTACGAAGGTGGACATGCAGTGAGAGTATCCCGATTTCGAAGTCTTGTGTGAGTGAATCTCAGGTTGTGGATTACTTCCTTGCCGGCCCTCGTCGATGCTCCCGGCGCCGGCTGCCCGATCGGTGGCGCTGCTAGGGTGAACGCCTGCGGTCGTCCTCCCGGCGGCCCATCAAATGGGGGATTTGAGAACACTATGTTGACTCCGCAAGCGGCCATCAAGTCGGTCTTTCGCAACTACGCCACCCTGGCGGGGCGGGCACCGCGCAGCGAGTTCTGGTGGTTCGCCCTGGCCCAAGTCGTGCTCTTCTTCGCGATTTCCCTGCTCGGCGCTGCCGGCGCCGGCAGCTCGCCTGAACCCGACACGGTGCCCGTGTCGGTGGGCGTCGCCACCGGTCTCCTTCTCGCCCTGGGACTCGGCCTGGCGATCCCGAACATCACCCTCTACGTGCGTCGCCTGCACGACGCCGACTTCTCCGGCTGGATGTACTTCCTCGCCTGCATCCCGTACGCCGGCATCCTCGTCGTCATCGTCTTCGCGCTGCTGCCCAGCCAGCCTGCCGGCGCTCGCTTCGATGCTGCCCCCAATCCCGGCCCCGGCACGCCGGCCTACACGCCGACCCAGACTCTCTCCTGACGCCGGCCGACAGCACCGAAGGCACCCAAATGACAATCCTGCAGAAGGCCGTCACCCCGCAGTTGAGCCACGCCTATCTCACCGCCGGGTGGGACCGGGTCTCCGGTTTCGTGGTCACGGCCGCCGACGCCGCATTCGCCACCACGCCCGCCCATCTCTTCGACGTGCACGCCCTGGGCTTTCCGGGGTCGCCGTTCTCACCTGACGACCCCTACGTCGACGTGATCCGCTTTCCGGCCCGGGCCACGATGCGGTTGGAGAACGCGATCGGCGGCATCGACCAGGCCACGCGAGAGCGCACCGGCGGGCCGTTCGTGGACCGGCCGCCGTTCACCGGCACGGGCTTCGCTGCGGTGGCCGGGCACATCGTGCCGGTCTGGTGGATGCGGCACACCCGGCTCGCCCCCGGCACCCGACTCGTGAGGATGTTCGCCGACGGCACCTCCACCGAGCTCGCCGTGTTCGCCAACATCGCCGACGGCTGGATGGTGGACGGCGCCTCCGTGGGTCGCTCGACCCCGTTTTCGCGCTACATCGGCACCCTGGCCGAGTTCAACGGTGTGCACCTCACCGCCGACGTGATCGACCAGGGCCGCCGGATCGTGCTGGCGACGCACTCCCAGCCCACCGACGAGCGGTTCGTGCGCACGGGTCGGGGTATGTGGAAATACGAGATCCCGTTCGACGAGGCGCAGGGCGTGATCGAGCTGGACATGGAGGGCAACTGGAACGGTCTGAACCTGCGGATCGTAGACGAGTTCCTCGACAAGGACGGCACCAAACTGTTCCGCGGCTCCTACCTCGACCACAACGCCGACCTCGCCGAGGGGCTGCGTCTGGCCAAGGTGGATGCCGGGGTCTACGAAATCACGGTGCCCGCCGCCAGCGTGCTCGACATCCGCACCTCCACGCTCACCCAGTCGAACTGGGCCGAGTAGCGGCGCCTTCAGTTCGCGAGTTGTGCCGAAATGCCCCTTGCGGGACCCCGATGGGGGAGTCCGCAGCAAGTCGGCGCAGGCGCCCGCACCGAGATGCCGCAAAGTGCCCCTTCGGGGGTGTCGAAGGGGCATCTTGCGGCAAGTCGTCCGCACCCACCGCGGCCTGCGCCGGAAGCGCCGGTGCGGCGGGTGAGCTCGCCTTAGAATCGCTGGCCTAGCGGCCCGCACAGCTCGCACCCGACCGGCGACGCTAGAGTCGCCCCATGGATGACTACGACGACTACGACGGCCGCCCGGTGGGGTTCATGGGCAAGATGCGCGGCGGCCTCAAGGGCATCACCTGGGTGCTGATCCTGTCGCTGATCGCCATCACCGTCGGTGCCACGTCGCTCTTGTTTCTCTTCCAGTAGGCCGGCGCAAGCTGCGCCCGGTACCCTGAACGAGGGGGTGCAAGGCCTCTGTCGGCCTGCGCCGACTCATTGGAGCCGACGAAAGAGACCCCATGTTGACACCCGCCGCCGCAATCGCGTCCGTCTTCCGCAAGTACACCGATTTCACCGGCCGGGCGCCGCGCAGCGAATACTGGTGGTTCGCCCTGCTGATCTGGATTATCGTCGTGATGCTCAGCGTGCTGCCGTTGATCCCCACCGGAACCAATATGTACGGCGACCCCGCGCACAACCTTGAGATCGTTCCGATGCTGCTCGGACCCATCGTGTTCATCGGCGTGCTGCTGCCCAGCCTGGCGGTACTCGTGCGCCGGCTGCACGACGCCAACTTCTCCGGCTGGTTCGCCTTCCTGGGCCTGATCCCATTCGTGGGGGCCGTCATCCTGCTGGTCTTCACGCTGATGCCCAGCAACCCCGCCGGCGCCCGGTTCGACGTGACCCGGCAGGCGAAGGCGCCCGGCCTCTCCTTCCAGGGGTCCGGCCTGCGCTGACCGCGACGCTCGACTGCGGCCGCGGGCGCCGCGATTCGCGGCCAATGCCGGCGGTGTTCGCCACTGTCCCCGGTCCGATGCGCGATGATCGCAGTATCGAAGTCGACACGAAAGTGGTGCGCGCATGATCAACGGGGACGTCTCCTTCTGGTGGAACCAGATCGGCCGGCCCACCCCGCGCCCGCCGCTGCCCGGCTCCACTCGCGCCGACGTGTGCATCGTCGGCGCCGGCTACACGGGCCTGTGGGCGGCCTACTACCTCAAGAAGGCCGCCCCGCAGCTGCGCGTCGTGATCCTCGAGCAACGGTTCGCCGGATACGGCGCCTCCGGCCGGAACGGCGGCTGGCTCACCAACTCGGTCACCGGCGGGCGGGAGCAGTACCTGCGAAGCCACGGCAGGGAGTCGGCCGCAGGCTTCCAGGCCGCGATGAACCACACGGTCGACGAGGTGATCAGGGTCGCCGCGCTCGAGGGCATCGACGCCGACATCGTCAAGGGCGGCGAGTTCACCGTGGCCTACGACCGGCCGCAGCAGCAGCGCCTCGAGGCCGCGGTGCGGGCCGAGAACGAGTGGCCGCACACGGATGTCGAGTTCCTCTCCGCCGCCGACGCCACCGCGCGCATCAACGTGGCCGGCTCGACCGGCGCCATGTGGCACCCGCATTGCGCGCGCATCCAGCCGGCCAAGCTCGTGGCGGGCCTCACCCGCGCGGTGCTGGAGCTGGGTGTGGAGATCTACGACGACACCAGGGTGACCGAGATCACCCCGCACGCCGCGCTCACGCCGCACGGCACCGTGGAGGCCGAGTTCATCGTGCGGGCCACCGAGGGCTTCACCGCCGGGCTGGTCGGGTTGCACAGGGCCTGGCTGCCGATGAACTCGTCGCTGATCGTGACCGAGCCGCTCGACGCCGCAACCTGGGCCGGCATCGGCTGGGCGGACCGGGCCACCCTGGGCGACATGGCGCACGCCTACATGTACGCCCAGCGCACCGCGGATGACCGCATCGCGATCGGCGGCCGCGGGGTGCCGTACAGGTTCGGCTCGCGCACCGACTCCGACGGCCACACCCCGGCCGGCACGGTTCAGGCCCTCGCGGGCATCCTGCACAGGTTCTTCCCCGGCACCGCGGATGCGCCACTCGAGCACGCCTGGAGCGGCGTGCTGGGTGTGCCCCGCGACTGGGCCGCCACCGTGGGCCTCGACCCGCGCACCGGTCTGGCCTGGGCGGGCGGCTACGTGGGCACCGGCGTGGCCACCACCAACCTGGCCGGCCGCACGCTCACCGACCTCATCCTGGGCCGGCAGAGTGCGCTGACCGTGCTGCCCTGGGTGAACCACCGGGTGCGCAACTGGGAGCCGGAGCCGCTGCGCTGGCTGGCCGTGACCGCGCTGTACCAGGCCTACACGCGCGCCGACCGGGCCGAGCTCAGCCGCCGCAGCGGCACCTCACCCCTGGCCACCTTCGCCGACAAGGTCTCCGGCCGCGGCCACTAGACGGGCCCGCGCATCCGCCTGCGCGCCCGTCGGCACCGGCCTCTCGATTCGCATGCCGTCCTGTGGTGTACTCGTGGCATGGGTGTTGACGAGCAGGTCGTGGCCGAGGCGTACCGCCTTGCCGCTCTCGCCGCGGCATCGGCCGCGGTGTCGGTGCGCACGGCCGAACCGCGCGACCTTGCCCACGTCATCGGGCTCTTCGAACGCACCTGGGGCCTGGGGCGCAGCCCCGACCGGGCGATGCTGCTGGCGCTCGATTTCGCGGGCAACACCGTGCTGCTGGCCACCCAGAACGGCAAGCCGGTCGGGGCGACGCTGGGGTTCCTGGGCTGGACCGGCGGAATCCACCTGCATTCCCACATGGCCGCGGTGGTGCCCTGGCACCGGGGTGGCGGGGTGGGCTACGCCCTCAAGCTGTTTCAGCGGGCGCTCTGCCTCGAGCAGGGCATCACCGAGATGCGCTGGACCTTCGATCCCCTGATCCGCCGCAACGCGCACTTCAACCTGCTCAAGCTCGGCGCCGAGATCACCGGTTTCCTGCCCGACTTCTACGGCCGGCTCGACGACGTGATCTCGGGCAGCGACCGCAGCGACAGGTTCGAGGTGCGCTGGAGCCTGACCTCCCCGCGAGTGCTGCGGGCGCTCGCCGGGCAACCGGCCCCGGCCTGGCACGCGCTGGAGCTCTGGCCGCTCGACGTGGACTTCGAGCAGCTCCGGGCCGACGATCCGGTCGGGGCCGCTCGCCGCCGGGAGGAATCCAGGCTGGTCTTCACCAAGGCGTTCGGGCGTGCTCTGCGGCCGGAGTTGAACGCGGACAACGACTACGTCTTCACCGACGAACCGATCGAGCGCGCTGCCGGCCTCGCGGATGCTGCCGGGCCCGCGGATGCTGCCCGCCCCGCGGATGCTGCCGGGCCCGCCGATGCGGCCGGCCCGGCGGCCGGCTGATCGGCGCTATCGGCCCAGATCGGCGCCGGGCTCGGGGTTTTGCGGTGCCCGGCCGGTGATCCGGCGTTCGAACCAGTACAGCAGCTCGGGCCGTAGCCGGTTGAGCTCGGTGAGGGTCATCGGATCCGGCACCCGCACCACGGGGGCGCCCAGCTCGTCTGCGACGGTATCCATCGCGCCGCGCGAGTAGAACTGTCCGCGCATCCGCACCAGGAGACCACCGTCTGCGCCGGTCACGAACAACTGCGGATGCGTGTCGATGGCACCGCTCTGGTACAGCTCGAGCACCACGACGCTGGCGACCTGATCGACCGAGAAGCTGGTCACCTGGCCGAAGAAGCCCCGCTCCGAGATGCCGGTGTCGTCGACCCAGACGCAGGTGCGCAGAAACCCGACGATGCCCACCGTGGCCGCGAGAATCACCAGCAGCATCACCACGAGCACCGGAACCCACTCGCCGCGGGGAATGGTGAGCCAAAAGAGCACAGCGAAAACCGGCGCAAAGAAGGCCAGAATCGACAGGGTCGACTGGCGCAGCAAATGCCCGTGCGGTCGCAACACCTGCGCACGCAGAGCAGTGCCCGTGATTTTGCCCACCCTCATGTCCCCCTGACCCGGTGTACTACAGAGTATGCCCCATGCCGGTACCCCCCAGTAGACACCGTTTGGGGGGTATGGCCCGATAGAACAGGCCGAGGAAATTCGCACGCTCGGGGCCATCCGGGCGTCGTAGAGTGACTAGGTGAACTCGCGGGCGACGACAGGACCGGGCCTGGTCCGGCCGAAATTCCGCCTGCACCCCGCTCAGGCGGTAGCCCTGGGCTTTGCCATCACCATCCTGATCGGTACCGGACTACTCTCGTTTCCGATCGCCAAGGTCGGCCCCGGGGGCGCGTCGTTCGCCGAAGCCATCTTCACCGCCACCTCCGCGGTCTGCGTGACCGGGCTCACCGTGGTCGACACGGCCACCTATTGGACCCCGTTCGGCCAGGTTGTGATTCTGCTCCTCATTCAGGTCGGCGGTTTCGGCGTGATGACCTTCGCGTCGGTGATCGGGCTGGCCGTGGTGCGACGGTTGTCGCTGCGCTCCCGCGTCACAGCCGCATCCGAAGTGCGCAGTGTGGGCCTGGAAGACGTGAAGGGTCTGGTGCTCGGGGTCGTCACCATCTCGTTGGTGGTGGAGGGCGTCGTGGCAGTGCTGCTCAGCCTGCGTTTTCTGTTCGGATACGGCGAGCCGCTCGGCCGGGCGATCTGGTTCGGGGTGTTCCACTCGGTGTCGTCGTTCAACAATGCCGGCTTCGCGCTGTTCAGCGACAACCTGATCACCTACGCGGTCGACCCGTTCATCTGCCTGCCGATCGCGGCCGCGGTGATCCTCGGCGGGCTGGGCTTCCCGGTGATCGTGCAGTTGCGGAAGCACTTGCGCTCGCCGCTGCTGTGGAGCATGAACACCCGCATCGTGCTCGCCGGCACGATCACCCTGCTGGTGGCCGGCACCGTGTACATCACCGCCGTCGAGTGGTCCAACCCGGCCACGCTGGGCCCGCTGGACTGGCCGGCGAAGGTCCTGGTCGGCTTCTTCCAGTCGGTGCAGACCCGCACCGCCGGGTTCAACAGTGTCGACATCGGGGCGATGGACTCCGCGAGCCTGCTCGGGATGGACGTGCTGATGTTCATCGGAGGCGGCCCGGCCGGCACCGCCGGCGGTATCAAGATCACCACCTTCGCGGTGCTCTACTTCATCCTCCTCGCCGAGATCCGCGGCGACGGGGTGGTGAACGTGTTCGGCAAAAGGCTCTCGCGGGCGGTGCACCGGCAGGCAATCTCGGTGGTGCTGCTGGCCGTGTTCGTCGTCATGGCATCCACGGCCATCCTGATGGTGCTCACCGACCTCACCCTTGATGTGCTGCTGTTCGAGACGATCTCCGCATTCGGCACCGTCGGGCTGTCCACGGGCATCACGGCCGGGCTGCCGCCGGCCGGGCAGGTCATCCTGATTCTGCTGATGTTCATCGGCAGGCTTGGACCGATCACCTTCGCATCCGCCCTCGCCTTGCGGGAGCACCCGGTAGCCTACGAACTCCCGAAGGAAAGGCCCATCATTGGCTAAGTTCAGGTCGTCGTCGTATTCGCTGTTCGGCCAGCGCCAACCCGCCAGGATGGCCGAGGAGGCCTCCGTGGTGGTCATCGGCCTCGGCCGGTTCGGCAGCGCCCTCGCCCTGGAACTCATGGAGAGCGGCACCGAGGTGCTCGGCATCGACGGCGACGAGGAAATCGTGCAGGCGCACAACCGGCTGCTCACCCACGTGGTGCGGGCCGACTCCACAAAGGAGGAGACCCTTCGGCAACTGTCTGTGCCGGAGTTCAGCAGCGTTGTGGTCGCCATCGGCGGCGACATCCAGGCCAATATCCTCACGGCGTCGTTACTGATCAAACTGGGGATCCCCAATATCTGGGCCAAGGCTGTGAGCGAACCGCACGGCGAAATCCTGCGCCAGTTGGGCGTCAAGCACGTGATCTATCCCGAGAAGGACATGGGCCGGCGCGTCGCGCACCTGGTGCGCGGGGTGATGCAGGACTACATCGACATCGGCGAGAACTTCGCGCTGGTGAAGACCGCCCCGCCCAGGGAGATCCTGGACAAGCCGTTGAGCCTGACCAAGGTGCGAACGGTGCACGGGGTCACGGTCACCGCATTCCACCGGGCCGGCCAGGGCTGGAGCTACGCCACCATGGAGACCGTGATTCTCGAGGGTGACATCATCCTGGTCGCCGGCCAGACCGAGCGCGTCGAATCGTTCAGCCGGTTGCCGTGAATGGCGCTGTCGAGTTCCTTGCCGGCGCAGAGCTGGGCACGCGCGTCGTGGTGCGCACGCGCATTCCCGGCGGCTACACGGATGCGCTCGGCTACCTGCGCTCCTGCGACACCACGCACTGCACGGTGGAAACCAAGCGCGGCACGCTGCAGCTCGCGCTCGCCGAGGTCGTCGCCGCCAAAGAGGTGCCGCCGCCTCCGCCGCCCCGCCCCCGCCGCCACGTCGGCGACGAGCCCCGCCCGTAACTGTTCCCCGAGCAAACATCTGCGGCCGGTGTGCCGGACGCCAAAGTCCGCTCGGGTAACACTTGGCTGCGGATGCGCCGCGCGTCGAAACCGTCGGGACCCCGCGACGTGCCCGCGGTACGTTCCCACTCGGTGGTCGGGCTTGTCGAGACCCCGCGGCGTGCCCGTGCCAGTCCACCGCCCCACCTCGCCAGCCCGTCGCGCGGCTCAGCCGGGCGGCAGGGACTCGGCCCGGTGCCGCAACGCCGCGCGCAGCCTCTCGTCGCCGGCCAGGTCTACGGCGCGGGCGAACGCGGCACGGGCATCCGTCAGCCGGCCGGCCTCGGCCGCCAGATGCGCCCGCGTGGCCCAGAACGGCTGGAACCCGGCGGCGTTGGGCTGCTCCCGGGCCACCTCATCGAGCGCGCCGAGCCCGGCACCCGGCCCGTCGACCTCGCCGATCACCGCGGCCAACGCCACCCGGGCGCCCACGGTGGGGGAGTACCGCACCAGGGCGGTGTGCAGGGTCTTCAGCGCCGCCCAGTTCGTCACCCCCGACCGCGCGCGGTCGCAGTGCACCGACTGGATGGCCGCCTCGAGCTGAAACCTGCCGAGCCGGCCCAGCGGCTGGGCGCGGCGCAGGTAGCGCTCCCCGCGCCCGATGAGTGCGGCGTCCCAGAGCGCCGGATCCTGGTCGTAGAGGGCGACGAGCTCGCCGTCGGCCGTCGTGCGCGCACGCAGCCGGGCGATCGAGAGGGCCAGCAGCGCGGCGAGGCCGAGCACCTCCGGCTCGTCGGGCAGCAGGGAGGCGAGAGTCTCGGCCAGGTACAGCGCCTCGCCGGCCAGCGAGTCCGGCGTGTGCCGGGCATCCGGGTCTGCGGTCGACCAGTCGATCGCGTAGGCGCCGTAGACGGCCTCGAGCACGGCGGGCAGCCGCAGCGGCAGATCGCGCAGCGACGGCAGCACGAACGGGATGCGTGTGGTGCGGATACGCCGCTTGGCCCGCACCAGCCGTTGCGCCATGACCTGCTCGGGCACCGCGTAGGCGGCCGCGATGGCTGCCGCAGACAGGCCGAGCACGGTCTGCAGCATCAGCGGGGTGCGGATGCCCGCATCGATCGCCGGGTGCGCGCACACGCACAGCAGCTCGATCCGCTTGTCGGGGATCGCATCGGCGTCGAGGGCCTCGAGCGCGTCGAGTCCCACAGTGCGGGTGTCTCGGGGCGCCCGGTCGTCGGCGGCCGCGTCCGTCCGCCCGCTCTCCGCCGCGCTGTCGCCTGCACTGTCGCCGAGGGGTGCGCGCAGCCGCACTGCGGCCGACTTCCACAGGTCCTTCAGCCGATTGCGCGCCACGGTGAGCAACCATCCTTCCGGGTTGGCCGGCACGCCGTCACGCGGCCAGGTGGTGAGGGCGCGTTCGAACGCATCCGCGAGCGCATCCTCGGCGGCGGGGATGTCGCCGGTGGGCGCGGCGAGCACGGCGAGCAGGCGCCCGTACGAGGCGCGGGCGGTGAGCTCCGCCCGCGCCCGCGCGGTCAGGCTGTCTGGAGGCGCCATTCGCCGTCGGTGAAGACGATCGCCGACGGTCGCACCTCGATCGCGCCGTACTGGGCGGCGGGGCACTTGCCGGCCCAGTCGATGGCGGCGTCGAGGTCGGGCACCTCGATCACGAAGGTGCCGTTGAGGCGCTCCTTGGTGTCGGCGAACGGGCCATCCTGAATCTGGAGGGCGCCATCGCGCAGCGACACCGTTGTCGACGCGGCGACGGGCTGCAGAATGTCGGCCGATACCAGCACTCCGGCCGCATCCAGCGCCTTGCCGTAGGCGTCGAAGGCCGCCCGGCCCCATTCCATGTCTTCTTCGGAGATCCCGGCGTCGCCGGACTCCTGGCTGATGACGAGTAGTGAATATTGCATGAGCTGTCCTTTCACGCGTGATTGATACTGACACTCCTATGACGACCGGGCCAGCCCGAAATCGACACCGCGGCCCCACAACTGTTGCCGGTGCGGACAATTGCACCCGGCGCACCGGCACCAATAGTCCGCTTCGGCAACAGTTGGAGCCGGCTCGGCGTGCACGAGCGAGACCGCGGCGGTACTGCGGATGCCCAGGGTCGCGGCGCGGATGCGCCTCGCGTTGGGCCGTGCGAGCCATCCGGCCGCGCAACTGTTGCCGGTGCGGACAATTGCACCCGGCGCACCGGCACCATTAGTCCGCTTCGGCAACAGTTGCTGCCGGGGACCGTGGCGGGCGACTCAGGCGGGCGGCCCCGCCGCGGGCGACGCAGCAGCAGCCGCAGCAGCCGACGCAGCCGCCGGCGGCGCGTCGTGCCCGACCCGGCCCACCAGCAGCAGCCCGCCGACAGTGAGCAGCGCCGAGAGCGCGAACGAGGCCGTGTAGGTGGCCGTGCCGCCCAGCGGGGCGAAGGCCACGAACACCACGGCCGTGGCCGCGAGGGCCAGCGCGGAGCCGATGGAGTCGGCGATCAGCAGCGCCGAGGAGTTGAAGCCGGTCTGTTCCGGGGCCGACAAGCGCAGCACCCGGCCGCTCTGCCGGGGCACCAGGGTGCCCATGCCGGCTCCGGCGACCGCCCAGCCGAGAATGGCGATCAGCGGCGACAGCGCCAGCGCGCTGGTGAGGGCGGATGCGGCGATCGCGATCAACAGCAACACGGTGCCGAGCAGCATGCTGCCGCGGTCGCTGAGCGCCGTGGCATAGCGCCCCTGAAGCCACGAGGCCAGCGCCCAGGTGATGCCGGCGCCGGTGAGCGCCAGCCCCGACAGCGCGGGGGAGAGCCCGTACTCGCCGGTCAGCAGCGCCGGCAGGTACACCTCGGTGGAGAGAAACGCCCCCGACACCAGACCGCGGATGCTCATCACCACCGGCAGGCCCCGGCGCCCACTGAGCGTGCCGACGGGCAGCAGCGGCCGCAGCGCCACCCCGGCCAGCACGAACGCGGCCGCGGTGCCGACCCACAGCAGCGCGCCGGGCAACTGCGCGGCCAGCGACGCGCAGAGCACCGCAGCCGCCGCGCCTAGCGACCACAGCGTGCGCGAGATGCGCCACGGCTCCCGAGCCCCAGCCACCCGTTCGGCCTCGGAGGCCGCGATCATCGCCAGCCCGGGCCGCAGCATCCCCATCGCGGCCACCACCAGCACCACGACACCGAGGAACACCCACCGCCAACTGGTGTACTCGGCCACCACACCGGCGATGAACGGCCCGATCAGCGACGGCACCACCCAGGCGCCGGCGAAGGCGCCGAAGATCGCCGGATGCATCCGCTGCGGGTAGACCCGGGCAACGACCACATACAGCGACACGCTCAGCGCACCGCCGCCGAGCCCGTGCACCAGCCGGCCCACGATCAACGCGGGCATGGATGCGGCGGTGCCGGCGATCACCAGGCCCACCACGAAAAGCACCACGGCGGTGAGCACAACGGGCACCGGCCCCGAGCGGTCTGCCCAGTTGCCCGCGGCCACCATGCCCACCACGCCCACGGCCAGCGGACCGGAGAACGCCAGCGCGTACAGCGCGTCGCCGTCGAGCGCGGCGCTGATGGTGGGCATCACTGTGGTCACGGCCAGCGCCTCGAAGGCGGCGAGGAAGATCAGCGCGAGGATGCCGACGGTCACCCAGATGTACTCGCGGCCGAAGATGGAGGCCGGGCGGGGTAGGGTCGCGGGGGCAGAGGGCACGAGAGTGATCGTAGAACCTCTACCGCCCTTGAGGTCAACCCGCCCGGCCCGCAACAACTGTTGCCCGTGCGGACAATTGCACCCGGCGCACCGGGACCATTTGTCCGCTTCGGCAACAGTTGGGCGTTAAAGACGAAACGCCCGCTGAAAAGGCGGGCGTTTCACTTGCGGAGAATGGGGGATTCGAACCCCCGAGGGCTTTCACCCAACACGCTTTCCAAGCGTGCGCCATAGGCCACTAGGCGAATTCTCCTGAGCCGGTCGATTCGTGAAGACAACGACCAGGGAAAATCTTACCTGCTTCTGAGGCACCCGAGTGACACGTCTCGTCACAGCCGGGTTTGGGCACGGGGCCTGGACGCCCTAAACTGGCAACGGCTCCTCGCGTGGCGCTATCTCAGCCAACTCCCCCAGGACGGAAACGTAGCAAGGGTAACTGGGCTCTGGTGGGTGCGCGAGGAGTTTTACTTTGCCCGAAAGCGCGCGAGCACACTCACAAAAACGCGCGCAAACACGCACGCGCAAACACAAGCGCACAAGAGTCATTGCACAAGAGTTCTTGTGTATCTACACTCGGAGCATGCCCCCTCCTGACGCCCGGCCCGCACACCCCGCCACCGTCTCGGTCACCAGCGCCAAGCAGATGCGCGCCCTCGCGCACCCGCTGCGCCTGCGCATCCTCGGCGAGCTGCGCATCGACGGCCCCCGCACCGTGGGGGCTCTGGCCGACCTCGTCGACGAGGCCCCTGGCACCCTCAGCTACCACCTGGGCAAACTCGCCGAATTCGGTTTTGTTCAGGAGGCGCCCGAGCTGGCCGCCGACCGCCGTGAGCACTGGTGGCGGGCCGCGCACGACGCCACCCGCATCACACCGAGCCCCGCGGATGCCCCCGCCGACGAGCGCCTGGCATCCGCGGCCATGCTGCACCAGGTGGCCGATGTCTACGCGGCCGCGCTGCACGCCTCGGTCGACGCCCAGCAGGTGCAGCCCCGCGAGTGGGTCGACGCGGCGACCGGCGGCGACACCGTGGCCTATCTCACCGTGGCCCAGCTCTCCGAGGCCAGCGCCGAACTCGACGCCGTGCTGCAGAAATGGCACGCCGCAGGCGATCGCGGCCGGCCGGGAGCCGAGGCCGTGCAGTTCATCGTGCACGCGAGCCGGCGCGCGTGAGCGGCGGGGAGGGTCTCCGGGTCTCGACAAGCCCGACCAACGAGGGGGCCACAACGACGCGCTCGACCACCGGGATCTCGACGAGCCCGACCAACGGGATGGTCCCGACGGGGCCGTCCGCCTCCGTGCCGCAGCCAACTGCTCCCCGCCACCCGATGCTGGCCCTGATCACCCTGCTCGCCGGCCACGGCCTCTCCCTGCTCGGCAACGCGATCACCGTCGTCGTCGTTCCGCTCTACGTGCTGCACGAGACCGGCTCGGTGCTCGCCACCGGGGTTGCCGGCGTCTTCGCGACCGTGCCGGTGATCGTCGGGGGAGCCCTCGGCGGCGTCCTGGTCGACCGCATCGGTTTCCGCACCGCAGCCATCGTGGCCGACCTCGCCAGCGGCCTGACCATGCTTCTCATCCCGGTGCTCGCCGCCACCACCGGCCTGCCGTTCCCGGTGCTGCTCGCCCTGGTCTTCCTCAGCGGCCTGCTCGACACCCCCGGCAGCACCGCCAAGTCGGCGCTCGTGCCCGACCTGGCCGACACCGCCGGCATCAGCGTCGCCAGGGCCAGCGGCATCCACTCTGCGGTGTCGCGCAGCGCCGCCATGATCGGCGCCTCGGTCGCCGCCGTCTGCGTGATCTGGCTCGGACCGCTGAACGCTCTGCTCATCGACGCGGCCACCTTCGCCGCGTCCGCCCTGCTGCTCTGGCTGGGTGTGCCCAGGCACGCGGATGCCGGCCCCGCGGCCGCGCAGACCGCCGCCGACGCCGTGCTGCCCACCGGGTGGCGCGGCTATGGGGCCGACTTCGCCGCCGGCATCCGGTTTCTCGCCGAGCGCCCGCTGTTGCGCAACCTGGTGCTGATGATCGTGGTCACCAACTGCTTCGACGCTGCGGGCATCACGGTGCTGATGCCCGCATACGCCAGCACCGTCGGCGCGGACGGCGCGGTCTTCGGCCTCATGGTGGCCGTCTTCTCGCTCGGCGCGCTCACCGGCGCCGCGCTGTTCACCTGGCTGGGCCAGCGGCTGCCCCGCCGCCCGGTGCTCGTGGTCTCGTTCCTGCTCGCCGGCGCCCCGCCCTACCTCGCCATGGCCGCCGCGGTGCCGGTGCCGGTGCTGCTGGGGGTGCTGGCCCTCGCCGGCCTGGCCGCCGGGTCGATCAACCCGCTGATCACCACGGTGCTCTACGAGCGGGTGCCGCGGGCGCTGCGGGCCCGGGTGCTCGGCGCGATGACCACCGGGGTCTCTCTGGGTCTGCCGTTGGGCGCCCTCGGTGCGGGCATCGCCGTGTCGGCGGCCGGTCTGGTGCCTGTTCTGCTGGTTGTCGGGGCCGTCTACGCCCTCGTCACGCTCGCCCCGCTCACGGGGGGATCGTGGCGAAACCTCGAACCGGAAAGCCTAGCCCTGTCGCCGGCTGGGCACAGGGACTAACGTCCCTCTTCCCCCCGAAATGGCGCTCCTAGACTTGAACGGCGCAACTGCCGCCCCCAAACCCTGGAGATAGTCATGGCTGACTCGTCCGTACTCACCGCCTCATTCACCTGGCCCAGCCGCCTTCCGCACGCGTTGAGCGCCGAAGCTCTCGCCAGCGTCGACGCGTGGTGGCGGGCCGCCAACTATCTCTCGGTCGGGCAGATCTATCTGCTCGACAACCCGCTGCTGCGGGAGCCTCTGGAGAAGGCGCACATCAAGCCGCGCCTGCTCGGCCACTGGGGCACCACGCCAGGGCTCAACTTCCTCTACGCGCACCTGAACCGGGTCATCCGCGAACGCGAGATCAGCACCCTCTACATCACCGGCCCCGGCCACGGCGGGCCCGGCATGGTCGCCAACGCCTACCTCGACGGCACCTACTCCGAGATCTACTCGGGCATCGACCAGTCCGAAGACGGCATCAAGGGCCTGTTCCGCCAGTTCTCCTTCCCCGGCGGCATCCCCAGCCACGCCTCGCCCGAGACCCCCGGTTCCATCCACGAGGGCGGCGAGCTCGGCTACGCGCTCAGCCACGCCTACGGCGCCGCGTTCGACAACCCCAACCTGCTCGTGGCCGCCGTCGTCGGCGACGGCGAGGCCGAGACCGGCCCGCTGGCCACCAGCTGGCACTCCAACAAGTTCGTCGACCCGCTGCAGGATGGCGTCGTGCTGCCGATCCTGCACCTCAACGGGTACAAGATCGCCAACCCCACCATCCTCGCCCGCATCCCCGAGAGCGAACTGCTCGAACTGATGCGCGGCTACGGCCACAACCCGCACATCGTCTCCGGCGGCTTCGACGGCGAAGACCCCCTCGCCGTGCACCAGCGCATGGCGCAGACCATGGACGAGGTGCTCAACGAGATCGCCGCGATCAAGCGCGCCGCCCTGGCCGGCGACACCAACCGGCCGCGCTGGCCGATGATCATCCTGCGCACCCCCAAGGGCTGGACCTGCCCGCCCGTCATCGACGGCGTGCAGGTGGAAGACTCCTGGCGTTCGCACCAGGTGCCGCTCGTCAACGCCCGCGACACCCAGTCGCACACCGACGTACTCGAGTCCTGGCTCAAGTCCTACCGGCCGGAGGAGCTCTTCGACGAGGCCGGCGCCCCCGCCGCCAACATCACCGCCCTCGCCCCGCACGGCGACCTGCGCATGAGCGCCAACCCGGTCGCCAACGGCGGGCTGCTCCGCCGCGACCTCAAGCTGCCCAACTTCCGCGAGTACGCGGTGGATGTGCCCAGTCCCGGCGCCACCGTCGATGAGGCCACCAAGGTGCTCGGCATCTGGATGGCCGACGTCATCCGCGAGAACCCCGACAACTTCCGCATCTTCGGGCCCGACGAGACAGCATCCAACCGGCTCGCCCCCTCGGTCTACGCCGCCACCGACAAGCAGTGGAACGCCGAGTTCGTTCCCGGCGACACCAACCTCGCCCGTGCCGGCCGGGTGATGGAGATGCTCAGCGAGCACCAGTGCCAGGGCTGGCTCGAGGGCTACCTGCTCACCGGCCGCCACGGCGTCTTCAACTGCTACGAAGCGTTCATCCACATCATCGACTCGATGTTCAACCAGCACGCCAAGTGGCTCAAGGTCACCCGCGAGATCCCGTGGCGCCGCTCCATCTCCAGCCTGAACTACCTGCTCTCCTCACACGTCTGGCGTCAGGACCACAACGGTTTCAGCCACCAGGACCCCGGCTTCATCGACCACGTCGTGAACAAGAGCGCCGACGTCGTGCGGGTCTACCTGCCGTTCGACGCCAACACGCTGCTGTCGATCTACGACCACTGCCTGCGCAGCGTCGACTACGTCAACGTCGTCGTCGCCGGCAAGCAGCCCGCACCGAACTGGCTCACCATGGACCAGGCCGTCGCGCACTGCGAGCGGGGCCTGGGCATCTTCGAGTGGGCCGGCACCGAGGTGCCCGGCACCGAACCCGACGTGGTGCTCGCCGCCGCCGGCGAGGTGCCCACCCTCGAGGTGCTCGCCGCCGCCGCCATCCTGCGTGAGGCCATGCCCGACCTCAGCGTGCGCGTGGTCAACGTGGTCGACCTGATGCGCCTGCAGAGCGAAGACGACCACCCGCACGGTCTCAGCGACCGGGAGTTCGACGCCTACTTCACCGCCAACAAGCCGATTGTCTTCGCCTACCACGGGTACCCGTGGCTCATCCACCGCCTCACTTACAAGCGCCATGGCCACGGCAACCTGCACGCTCGCGGGTATAAGGAGAACGGAACGACGACGACGCCGTTCGATATGGTCATGCTCAACGACCTCGACCGGTACCACCTGGTGATGGATGTCATCGACCGGGTGCCCGGACTCGGAGCCCGTGCCGGACTGCTTCGCCAGCAGATGCAGGATGCCCGCCTGCGTGCCCGGCAGTACACCCGCGATCACGGGGAAGACATTCCCGAGGTGACCGACTGGGTATGGGCTGGGAACGATGCCGCAGCAGCCGCTGTGCGCGCGCTAGACACTACCGGCGGGGATAACGTATAACCGTGGCTCGAAGCATTTACATCACCTCCGCCGAGGGAAATACCGGCAAATCTACTATCGCACTCGGCGTTCTCGACACCCTGTTGCACTCCATCGAGCGGGTGGGCGTCTTCCGTCCCATCGCTCGGTCCAAGCACAAGCCCGACTATGTGCTCGAACTCCTGCTCAATCACCTGCAGGCGCGCAAGCCCGTCGGCGACCACCCGGTCGCGCAGCCGGCGCTCAGCTACGACGAGTGCGTCGGCGTCACCTACGACGACGTGCACGCCGACCCGGATGCCGCGCTCGCGCGCATCGTGGCCCGCTACAAGGCCGTCGAAGCGCAGTGCGACGCCGTCGTGGTCATCGGCAGCGACTTCACCGACGTGGGCAGCCCCACCGAACTGGCGTACAACGCCCGCATCGCCGCGAACCTCGGCGTTCCGGTGCTGCTCGTGCTCGCCGGCCGGGTGGCGTTCGGCCAGGGCGAGGGGCTCAACCAGAGCGACCAGCTCGGCCAGAGCCAGCCGCGCACCAGCGACGACATCCGCCAGCTCACCGATGTGGCCCTCACCGAGCTCGCCTCCGAGCACGTGTCGCTGCTCGGTGTCGTGGTCAACCGCGCCGACCCCGCCAACCTCAACGGCCTCATCGCCGCGGTGCGCGAGGGTGTCGACAACACTCCCGAGGCGTCGGATGCCCTGCACGCCGCCGTTGTGCCCGTCTGGGCCATCCCCGAAGACGCGTTCCTCGTGGCCCCGAGCATGAAGACCATCCTCGAAGCCACCCACGGCACCCTGGTGCAGGGTGACCCCGAGCTGCTCTCCCGCGAGGCGCTCAGCGTGGTCGTGGCCGCCATGTCGATGGTCAACGTGCTGCCGCACCTCACCGAGGGCTCAGTCGTCGTCATCCCCAGCGACCGCCCCGAGGTGCTGCTCGCCGCCCTGATGGCCAACTCCTCGGCCACCTTCCCGTCGCTGGCCGGCATCGTGCTCGTCGGCGGGTTCGACCTGCCCGAGTCGATCGCCCAGCTCATGCAGGGCCTGGCCCCGTCGGTGCCGATCATCCGCACCAGCCTGGCCTCGTACGAAGCGGCCCTGCGCATCACCCACACCCGCGGCCGCCTGGCCGCGGACTCGCAGCGCAAGCACGACACCGCCCTGGCGCTGTTCGAGCAGCACGTTGACGGTGCCGCGCTGCTCGACCGGCTCAAGGTGAGCCGCGCCGACGTGGTGACCCCGCTGATGTTCGAGTACACCCTGCTCGAGCGTGCCCGCCAGAACCGCATGCGCATCGTGCTGCCCGAGGGCGACGACGACCGGGTCCTCCGCGCCGCCGCCACCCTGCTGGCCCGCGACGTGGCCGACCTGATCATCCTCGGCGAAGAGTTCGAGGTGCGCTCGCGCGCCATCGGCCTGGGCCTGGACATCGCCCGCGCCACCGTGGTCAGCCCGTTCGACGACGTGCTGCGCATGCAGTTCGCCGAGGAATACGCACGCCTGCGCGCCCACAAGGGTGTCACCATCGACCAGGCCCGCGACGTCGTCACCGACGTCTCGTACTTCGGCACGATGATGGTGCAGCTGGGCCTGGCCGACGGCATGGTCTCCGGCGCCTCGCACACCACCGCGCACACCATCCGCCCGAGCTTCGAGATCATCAAGACCCGCCCCGGCGTGTCCGTGGTCTCCAGCGTGTTCCTGATGGCCCTGGCCGACCGGGTGCTCGTCTACGGCGACTGTGCGGTCAACCCCGACCCCACCGCCGCGCAGCTCGCCGACATCGCCATCTCGGCGTCGGAGACGGCCATCGAGTTCGGCATCGAGCCGCGCATCGCCATGCTGTCGTACTCCACCGGTGTCTCCGGCAACGGCGCGGATGTCGAGAAGGTGCGGGAGGCCACCGCGATCGTTCGCGAACGCCGCCCCGACCTCGCCGTCGAAGGTCCGATCCAGTACGACGCCGCAGCGGATGCCGCCGTGGCCGCCGCCAAGATGCCGGACTCCGCCGTCGCGGGCAAGGCGAACGTGTTCATCTTCCCCGACCTCAACACCGGCAACAACACCTACAAGGCGGTGCAGCGCAGCGCTGGCGCCGTGGCGATCGGCCCCGTCCTGCAGGGCCTGCGCAAACCCATCAACGACCTTTCCAGAGGAGCACTCGTGCAGGACATCGTGAACACCGTGGCGATCACCGCCATCCAGGCCGCATCGCTCGCAGCGGTGGTGGCAGCCGTATGACCGCCATCCTCGTCATCAACTCAGGTTCGTCGTCGTTCAAGTACCAGCTGATCGACATCGACACCGAAACCGAACTGGCCGGCGGACTCGTCGAGCGCATCGGTGACGGCGTGGGTCACGCCCGCCACACCAACGCGGCAGCCGGCACGGGCAAGCAGGAGCAGAACCTGCCGATCCCCGACCACACCGCTGGCTTCGAGGTGATGATCGCGGCGTTCGCCGAGCACGGTCCGCAGCTCTCCGACGCCAACCTCATCGCCGTGGGCCACCGCGTCGTGCAGGGTGGAGCCATCTTCACCGGCCCCACCGTGATCGACGACGCCGTGCAGCAGCAGATCAGCGACCTCGCCGACCTCGCCCCGCTGCACAACCCGGCACACGTGCAGGCCATCGTCGCGGCCCGCATGAACTTCCCCGACGTGCCGCACGTGGCCGTCTTCGACACCTCGTTCCACCTCACCATGCCGCCGGCCGCGTACACCTACGCGATCGACCCGGCCCTCGCCGCGGAGCACAGCATCCGTCGCTACGGCTTCCACGGCACCTCGCACAAGTTCGTCTCAGAGGCCGCAGCCGAGTTCCTCGGTCGCCCGCTGGAAGAGCTGAAGACCATCGTGCTGCACCTCGGCAACGGGGCGTCCGCGACCGCCGTCGACGGCGGCAAGTCCATCGACACCTCGATGGGCCTCACCCCGCTGCAGGGCCTCGTCATGGGCACCCGCTCTGGCGACATCGACCCCGCGGTGCTGTTCCACCTGCACCGCAAGGCCGGCCTGTCGATCGACGACCTCGACACCCTGCTCAACAAGAAGAGCGGCATGCTCGCCCTCACCGGCAACGGTGACATGCGCGACGTCGAAGATGCCGCCGTGGCCGGCGACGCCGTGGCCCAGGCCGCGCTCGACGTCTACTACCACCGCATCCGGGGCTACGTGGGCAACTACATCGCCCAGCTCGGCGGCCTCGACGTCATCGTCTTCACCGCCGGTGTCGGCGAGAACTCCGGCATCATCCGCGAGGGCGCCCTGCGCGGCCTCGAGGGCCTCGGCATCGAGATCGACCCGGCCAGGAACGACCCGTTCTCCCGCGTCGCTCGCGTCGTGTCGACGGATGCCTCGCGCGTCACCGTGCTCGTCATCCCCACCAACGAGGAGCTCGAGATCGCCCGCGAAACCCGCGCCGTCATCTAACTCCCCGCATCACCGACCCGCCTTCGATCCCGGTCGAAGGCGGGTCTTGTGCACCCCCGCCGCCCCGCCCTGCCCCGCCGACTGCCCGCCCCCCTGACGGCCCGCCCCGCCGTGACTGGCCCGAATTTGCTAGTGCGGAGGCTCGCCCGACTAGCAAAAATGGGCCACTCATCGCCGGCGCTTGGGTGACTGGCCCGAATTTGCTAGTGCGGAGGCTCGCCCGACTAGCAAAAGTGGGCCACCCATCGGGGTGGTGTCTGCGGCTTTGCGGCGGGTGGATGGCGCGCCCCGCGACCGCCGCCCCGCCCCGCCCCCGTGACTGCCCGCCCCGCCGTGACTGGCCCGTATTTGCTAGTGCGGAGGCGCGCCCGACTAGCAAAAATGGGCCACTCATCGCAGGCGCTTGGGTGACTGGCCCGAATTTGCTAGTGCGGAGGCTCGCCCGACTAGCAAAAATGGGCCACCCATCGGGGTGGTGTCTGCGGCTGTGCAGCGAGTGGATGGCGCGCCCCGCGACCGCCCATCACTCTGCGGTAGTCTTCCCGCGTGCGCACTATCCTCAACCTGATCTGGCTCGTTCTCTCCGGCTTCTGGCTCTTCCTGGGCTATGTCGCCGCCGGCGTGGTGCTCTGCATCCTGATCATCACGATCCCGTGGGGCATCGCGTCGTTCCGCATCGGCCTCTACGCGCTCTGGCCGTTCGGTCGCACGGTCGTCGACAAGCCCTCCAGCGGAGCGTTCTCGTTCCTCGGCAACGTCATCTGGGTGATCCTCGCCGGCTGGTGGCTGGCCCTCGCCCACATCGTCTCGGGCATCGCCCTGTGCATCACCATCATCGGCATCCCGCTGGGCATCGCCGACTTCAAGATGGTGCCCATCTCCCTCGCCCCGCTGGGCAAGGAGATCGTGCCCACCGGCGGCGAATTCGACCAAGCCGTGGCCCGCGGCTGACCGCACCCCCGTAGCGAGCGGCGTTAGGCGCAACGCCGGTTGCCCAAATCGATCCATCGACCTACCATCGCGGAGTCAGCCTGTCGGGGCCGGTAAGCGTTCCGGTCGCAGCACTTCGCACCGGCTACGCGCCGCGCTCCGTCAGAAACCGTCCCAGTCATATCTGACCAACCATGATGAGGAGTACGCACATGTCGTCACGAAACACTTTGGTTCGAAGCCTGCACGATGTCGGTTTGGCCACCTGGTTCGGCGGGTCGCTCATGGGCGCGGTGGGGCTCAACGGTGCCGCCGCCTCCGTCAGATCCGCCCGCGAACGGCTCACTGTGTCCAGCGTGGGGTGGAAGCGCTGGGCTCCCGTGCAGTGGGTTGCCATCGCCGCGCACGGCGTCGGCGGCGTGGGCCTGATCGTCGGCAATGCAGGGAGGCTGGCCACTCAGCCCGAAGGGCGAGTGAATACCGGGGTCAAGCTGGGCCTCACCCTGGTCGCCGTCGGGGCCACCGTGTACTCGGGAGTGCTGGGCATGAAGATGGCAGCGCGCGCCGAAGAAGCCGTCGAGGGCACTACAGAGCCCGCGGACGAAACCTCCGACGAGTTGGCGTCAGCGCAGACCCAACAACGCGTCCTGCAGTGGGTCACCCCAGCCGTCACGCTGATTCTGATCGTGCTCGGCGCCCAGCAGGGCGAACAGCAACGGCCCGTCCACGACACCTGGCTCCGACGGATCACCCACCGCTGACCGATTCACCACCCTACGAAGGAGAACCACGTGAGCAACCCAAGCAACTCTCCAGCCGCAACCCCGGGTTCCGACCCGGTCAAGCCCGACGAAGTCGATCCGGAAACTGGCACCGACCCCGACGGAAACCCCGTCGAGAACCCGTCGGGCTGACCAGCCTCCTCGTTGGCCGTGCCCGACAGCGCGGCCAACGAGCAGACAGTGGAACCGGTTCCGGCTACATTGCAGATCTAACCCGTCATATCGAGTCCAGCAGGAGGACGCATGAGCGACGAGGCAGCCCTGCGCCGGGCAAAGCGCCCGCGATCGATCCTGGCCGGCCCATACGGCCACCCCATCCACGCGATCATGGTCACCATTCCTATCGGGACCTGGACCGCAGCCCTGGTCTTCGACATCGTCGGATTCTTCGCGGATGACCGCGCAACGTTCACCCGAGGGGCACTGTGGCTAATCGGTATCGGCGTTGTCGGCGCGCTGCTGGCAGCGACAGTCGGACTGTTCGACCTGAGCACGCTCGAGAAGGGCACTCGCGCACGGCGGCTCGCCTGTTCCATCTGGCTTGCAACGCCGGCGCGATCGTGTTGTTCGCCGTCAGCCTCGTGGTGCGCGTGGGCGCAGACCGCTCAGAAGTCAGCGTGCCCGGTTTCGTCCTGGCTGTTCTCGCATACCTGCTCATCGGCGTCTCCGGCATTCTGGGCGGAGAGCTGGTCTACCGTTACGGGGTGCGCGTGGCGGATGAGAGCACCCAGATCACCGCGTTCCGACAGTGAGCGGGCGCACAACAGCGAAGCGGATGGCGCGCAACGCCAACTGACCCGACGCGGCGGCCGGACCGGTTCAGTCCGGTGGTTCGGTATCGCCGAACGGAGGCAGGTTGATGTCTTCCTTGTTGACCTCAACGTCTCCCGGATCGTCTGGGCCTCCCGTGCCCGGAGCCACCTTGACCTGGTCAGCGGCGTCAGAGTCGATCGTGGATGGTACCGGGTCACCCTGCTTGGCTTGGGTCTCAGCTTCGCTAGCCGGACTGTAACTCGTGTCCTTGCGAGTCTGATCGTTGTCGTTGGACGACTTCATTTCGGCTACTCCTCACGCAGTGTCGATCAATGGCGGATACGTTACGCCGAGGCGGTCACTTTTGCACCCCTTGACGCGTACCCGGAGCATCGATTGACGCCACAGTCTGAGTGCGCGGGCTCAGCAGAAGCGTGCCGCACCGGTAGGTACCGGCCCCTGTGCACAACGCGGCCGGTTGAGTACGCTTGGCGCATGAATCGCGACCTTGACGCCGAAATCCAACCGGCCGAATCCGCGGCGACCGGCAACCTGAAGCGCGATATCACCGGAAAGATGCTCTTCCTCTTCATTCTGGGAGACGTGCTCGGGGCCGGAATCTACGCGCTGGTGGGGCAGATTGCGGGAGAGGTGGGCGGCGTCACCTGGGTGCCGATGCTCGTGGCTCTGGGACTTGCCCTGCTGACGGCGGCGTCCTACGCCGAACTTGTCACCAAATACCCTCTGGCCGGTGGTTCGGCGGTGTTTGCGGAACGTGCCTACAAACGGCCGATGGTGTCGTTTCTGGTCGGATTCTGCATGCTCTCGGCTGGAGTCGTCAGCGCCGCCGGACTCTCCCTCGCTTTCGCGGGAGAGTACCTGCGCACCTTCATCGACATTCCCCCGGTGCTGGGTGCGGTGATTTTTCTCGCGCTCATCGGAGCCCTGAACGCTCGCGGCATCAAGGAGTCAGTGCGCGCAAACCTCGTGATGACCATGATCGAGACAACCGGGCTTCTCATCGTCGTCGTAGCGGTCGGCGTGCTGCTCACGAACGGCGGCGGCGACGTCAGCCGGGCTGCCCAGTTCGACCAGGGCGGCAGTCCCGTCGTCGCAATTTTCGGGGCGGCCCTGCTCGCGTTCTATTCGTTTGTCGGATTCGAGACCAGTGCCAACGTGATCGAAGAGGTGAGGCATCCGTCACGGGTGTATCCGAGGGCACTGTTCGCCGCGTTGATCACGGCGGGCGTGCTGTACGTCCTGGTGGGCACGGCCGCGTCCATCGCGGTGCCGGCCGACGAACTCGCGGAATCAAGCGGACCGCTGCTGACCGTCATCCAGGCCACAGGCGTGGCCGTGCCCGATTGGCTGTTCAGTGCCATCGCGCTCATTGCAGTGGCTAACGGGGCCCTGCTGACCATGATCATGTCCAGCCGTCTGACCTATGGAATGGGGACCCAGGGTCTGCTGCCCCCGGTGTTCAGCCGAGTGCTCCCCGGCAGGGGCACCCCCTGGGTCGCAATCCTTGCCACAACACTCCTTGCCATGCTGCTCACCGTCACGGGCTCGATCGCCACATTGGCCGAGACAGTGGTCCTGTTGCTGTTGATCGTGTTCCTCAGCACGAACATCGCCGTCTTGGTGCTCCGCAGCGAACGGGTACAGCATCGCCACTTCCGCGCGTGGACAGCGCTGCCCGTACTCGGGGCCCTCTCCTGTGTCGTGCTGTTCACCCAGCTCAGCGCGGAGGTATGGCTGCGCGGCGGGATCATCATCGCCGCCGGTGCAGCGATCTACGCGCTCGACACACTGGCCCGGCGCCGCACGCGGACATCAGCCTGATGTGGGAGAACAGGCGGGAGGAACTGGAAGCTCAGATAGCCGAGCTGGCCCGACGGATCGGGCAGCTTGCCTCTGCGGACCGTCTGACCGTCGTCGTGGCGGAGTCCCTCACCTCCGGTCGGATCGCGCAGGCGCTGGGGGCAGCACCGGCCTCCTCCGGCTGGTTCGGCGGGGGCGTGATCGCGTACCAGAACAACACGAAATTCCGTCTGCTTGGCGTTCACCCCGGGCCGGTCATCTCGGGCGAATGCGCAGAGCAGATGGCCAAGGGAGTGCTGGAGAGGGTCGGAGCGGACGTGAGCGTGTCGGTGACCGGTGTCGGTGGTCCGGGACCCGAAGAGGGGTTTCCGGCCGGTTCGGTCTTCATCAGCGTCGGTTCGCGGTGCACCGTGCGCACCTTTCCCCACACGTTTTCAGGTTCGCCCGAGGAGGTCGTCTCTCTCACCACCCTGCAGGCGCTGACTCACCTCAAGGATGTTCTCCTGGAGAAGGACGCCTGACCCCGCGTTGATCCCCGCCGGAACCGGATGGTTGACGAGCCGGCCCACGCACCACGTGGAGCCTGTCCGGCGTGGCTCACCTGCGTGACTTCCCGCCTCTCACGGAGTCAGGACCACCTTGATGCACCCCTTCTCCTTCTTCTGGAAGAGCTCGTACATCTCCGGGGCCCGCTCCAGCGGCACCCGGTGGGTCACCAGGTCTTCGACGCCCAACGGATCGGCCGGGTCCTCGACCAGCGGCACCAGGTCGTCGAGCCAGTGCTGCACATTGCACTGACCCATCCGGATGCTGACCTGCTTGTCGAAGAGCGACTTCATCGGGGTGGGGTCGGCCTCGCCGGCGTAGACACCGCTCAACGACACCGTGCCCCCACGGCGCACCGCGTCGAAGGCGAGATGCATGGCGTTCAGCCGATCAATGCCCCCGGTGTTCATCACCTTCTGGGCCACGGCATCGGGCAGCAACCCCACCGCGGCCTGGGCGAAACTGGCGCCGGGGGAGCCATGAGCCTCCAGCCCCACGGCGTCCACGATGGAGTCCGGACCGCGGCCGTCGGTGCGGGCACGCAACTGTTCGAGCACATCCTCGGTGAGGTCCAGGGCTTCCACGCCGTAGCGTTCGGCCATCAGCCGGCGCTCGGGAACGGGGTCGACCGCGACCACCCGGTAGCCCAAGTGCCGACCGATCCGGCTCGTGAACTGGCCGACCGGACCGAGCCCGAGCACTCCCAGCACCCCGTCCTCCGGCAGGTTCGCGTAGGCGACGCCCTGCCACGCGGTGGGCAGGATGTCACTGAGGAACAGGTACCGCTCGTCGGGCAGGTCGTGACCCACCTTGCGGGCGTTGAAGTCGGCCAGCGGCACGCGCAGGCGTTCAGCCTGACCACCCGGCACCGAGCCGTAGAGCTCGGTGTACCCGTAGAGCGACGCCCCGCTGTCGTGCGCACGGTTCTGCGTGGTTTCGCACTGGGTCGTCAGCCCGCGCACGCACATGAAACACTCGCCGCACGCGATCACGAAGGGGATCACCACCCGGTCACCGGGCCGCAGGTACTGCACCGCGGCGCCCACCTCCTCGACGACGCCCATCGATTCGTGGCCGAGAATGTCGCCGGGCTTCAGAAACGGCCCGAAGACCTCATACAGGTGCAGATCGGAACCGCAGATGGCCGTCGAGGTGATGCGGATGACGATGTCGGTCGGTTTCTCGATGACCGGGTCGGGTACCTCGTCCACGGAGACGTGCCGTTTGCCCTGCCAGGTGAGCGCTTTCACTTGGCCGCCACCGGGCCGTAGGAGACGTCGACCTCGGCCATTTCCATGGCGGCGGTGGCCTGGATCAGCTCGATCAGCGCCTTGTCGAGGCCGGGGGAGAACTCCTCCATCCGCTCGGGCGCGATCACCGACGGCACCCCCTCGGGCGCCTGTTCGTCGGCGACCAGGTTCGTGCCGTCTTTCGATGGGGACATGCCCTGGAAGATCTTGCCTGCTTCCGACTGCCCGGCCAGGTCGAAGGTGTATTGCTTGCTGTGCAGACCCAGGTCGAGCAGCTTCTTCACCTCGGGAAACTTCTCGGCGTTGGTCTTGGGGATCGGCAGCAGGGTGTTCCAGTGCACACCGAGGGTCTCCAGAGCCTTGGCGTAAGCGTTCTCGTGGGCCTGGTCTCGCACGATCAGGTAGGAGATCGTTGACCGGGCGGTCTTGTTCTGGGTCATCTCGTAGATGCGGCACTTCTGCAGCCGACCGGTGGACTCCAACATCAGGTTGTAGAGCAGGTCGAGCACGAGGTTGCCGGAGTTGTACACGTAGCTGCCGCTCCACGGGTTGCCCACGGCGTCCACCGGCAGCGCGCCCTGCGCTCCGACCAGGTAGTGGTGGATGTTGCTGTGGTCGAGGGCGATCTCCAGCGGAATGGCCCCGCCGGAGCCCGCCTTGTCGAGCGGGTCGGTGACCTTGCCGTTGTATCGCGGCGAGCCATCCAGCAGCCGGGAGATGGTGGTGCCGATGAGTTCGACGTGGCTGATCTCCTCGGTGCCGATGCCCTGAATGAGGTCGCGGTAGGGCTTGGCCGCCGGCCCGCGGAAGTTCATCGACTGGAACAGGTACTGCATCATGGTGCGCATCTCACCGAACTGGCCGCCGAGGCCCTCCTGGAGCGCGTTGGCCGCGGCCGGATCCGGTTCGTCCTGAGCAATGTCGTGGATGAGTCGCTGCACGTGGAAGTACATGGGCAATTCCCTTCGTTGATGGGCAAACCAGCGCAGACCGGTGCGGTCGCGCGGTGACAATACGGTGGTGCGGTGCGTCAGCGCTTTGTGTCGAGGCGGTCGGCGGCGTCAGTGCGAATCCGCCGGCCGTCGGCGATGTCCGCCCGTTCCTTGTCGGCGGCCTTGTCGCTCTTGCGGGTGTCCCGCGGCGGCAGCTGGATGTCTTCCTCTGCCGCGATGCCGGCCTGCAGCTGGCGGCCGCGCTCCAGCTCGGCGTCGAACTCGGCACCGAACAGCAGCGCGAGGTTCGCGATCCAGAGCCAGAGCAGGAACACCACCACACCGGCCAGCGACCCGTAGGTGCGGTCGTAGTTGGAGAAGTTGGTGATGTAGAGCCCGAACAGGAACGAGGCAATCACCAGGGTGATCAGCGCGAGCAGCGCGCCCAGGCTGATCCAGCGAAACTTGGGCTGCTTGGCGTTCGGGGTGGCGTAGTAGAGGATCGCGATGATCAGCACCGCGGCCAGGGCCAGGATCGGCCACTTCGCGATGGACCAGACGACCTGCACGGTCTCGCCGAGGCCGAGGGCGCTACCCACGGCATCCGTGACGGGGCCGGACACGATCAGGATCACGAGCATGATCATGATCAGGAGGATGGTGACGATCGTCACGAACAGCTGCATCGGGCGCAGCTTCCAGAACGGCCGGCCCTCTTCGATTTCGTAGATCCGGTTCATGGCCCGGCTGAACGCGCCGACGTAGCCGGATGCCGACCAGATGGCAAGCACGATACCGAAAATCAGGGCGAACCCGGCGGACGGCGACGAGCTGAACTGCTCGAGCGGTTCGCGCAGCACATCGGCCGTGCCGCCGGGAGCCACCTGGTTGACGAGGTTGAGAATGGTGTCGACGGACCGCTCGCCCTGGCCGAAAACGCCCAGCAGCGAGATCAACGCGATCAGCGCCGGGAACAGCGCCAGCACGGCGTAGTAGGTCAGCGCCGCCGCGATATCGGTGCACTGGTCGGCGGTGAACTCGCGCAGAGTCTTCTTCAGCGCGTACTTCCACGACGGTTTGCTCACCTCGCCCGGCGAATCCGGCTTGCGGGGATCGTCGGGCGAGGGCGCGGTGGCGTCCTTCTCACTGGTGTCGTTGCGGGCCACCGGAACATCTCCTCGTTCTCGTTGTGTGGATGGTGCAGGCGCCGCAGCTAGACGGTGCCCTGGCCGGCGTGCTTGGCCGTGTCACGCACCTCGTCGGCGGACGACGTGGTTTCGGACTTCACGGTGTCGGCGGCATCCGTCGCGGTGCCCTTGACGGCGTCGGCGGCGTCGGCGAGGGGCTGCTTGAGGTTCTCGCCCACGTCCTTGGCGGCGTCCTTCACCTCGCTCAGCAGCGGTTCCGCGGCCTCCTTCACGTTGGCCGCAACCTTCTTCTCGACAGTGCTGGCGGGCAGCAGCGACGACGCCAGCCAGCCGACACCGAACGCGATCAGGCCCACCGCAAGCGGGTTGCCCTTGACCTGGGAGGCCGCGTTGTGAGCGCTGCCCGACACGCCGCCGGCCGCGCCGCCGATGGAGTCGCCGACGTCTGAAGCTGTGCCCATGACCTTGTCCTTCGCAGAGTTGAAAACGCCTTTGACCTTGTCTTTCTGGCGGTCCATGATCTTGCCTGGCGTGACCTTGTCGGCCAGTGCATCCACGTCGGCGCCGAGACCCCGACGGGTCTCTTCGATTTGGCTCCGCAGAACCTCGGGATCAGTGCTTGATGCGTCATAGGTGCTCATCGGTTTTCCTCGTTTCGTTTCAATGCGTCAGGAATCTGCTTCAGGGTGTCGACGGTCTCGGGCGCGCCCTTGATGGCCTTCATTTCCTTGCGGCCGAGCACAAAGAGCACGGCGGCAACAATGCCCCAGACAACGGCGACGATCACGGCCGCCCAGGCGATGTCGATGACGTGTCCGAGTCCCCACCACGCGGCGAAGGACAGGAAGAGCACGGTGAGGTGGCCGGCATAGCCGGCCCCGCCGAGCATCCCCGCTCCCTTGCCGGCGCGGGTGGCAGACTGCCTGACCTCGGCCTTGGCCAGTTCGACCTCCTGGCGCATCAGCACCGAGACATCGCGGGTGACCTCGCTCAGCAGGTCGCCGAGTGAGGTGTCTGCCGCCTTGCGTTCGGACGGAGTGGGCACGTCACTCATTGCGGTTCTCCGTGTACTGCGGGTACTCCGCCGCCAGCGGAGTGCCGACGCCGGAGGTGGTGGTCGGCGTGGTGGGGGTCTCGAAGGGGGTGTCGATTCCGGTGGTGGCCCCCACGCCGTAGTCGGTGCCGACGCCGGTGGGCGCGGCGGGGGTGCCGGTTCCGTTCGAGCCGGTGTCGGAGGAGTCCTTGGCCTCGGCGATGACCGAGCGGGTCAGCCGGCCGGCGACCACGCCCGCGACGGCGGCGATTGCGATGAACATGCCGGGCCTGCGGCGGGCGTAACCTTTGACCTCGTTGAGGAGGGCACCCGGGTCGCGCTGGTCCAGCCAATCGGCGATCCCAGCGGCGCGCGATGCGGCCTGGTGTGCGAGGTCGCTGGCCACGCCCTGGGTGTCAGACTTGTCGGCCATTGAACCGAGTTCGTCGCCGAGGGTGCGGATGCCCGAAGCGACCCGCTTCTGCTGCGCGGCCGCTTGGTCGGCGAGTTCGCCCTGCGTCTGGCGGTAGAGGTCCTTGGCTTGCTGCCTGGTCTCGCTCCCGACCTTGCGCAGCTCGTCCTTGGCGACGCCGGCGACGTGCTGGCCGGCGGCGACCGAAGTGTCCTTCACTTCGGCGGCGCGTTCCTTGGCATCGGGACCGCTGTCGGACGCCGCGTTGGTGCCGAGATTGGGCGTTCCCGGTGTGGATGCTGGATAGGTGTTCGACATGACTCTCCTTGAGAAATCGATGTGGGTGAGACGCCGGCTCTCGACGTCTGTGCCGTGATGCCAATATTTTGTGATGGCCACAGCCCGATTTCAAGCAGTCTGAGAGAACCCGCGCAGATTGTTTTTTTCCGTGACGATTCAGGATTTTCGCCGTCTATTAAGACCAGGCAGGTGTTGCTCCGGTGCCGCTGGAGGGGGTAGCGGTGGTCCCAAATGGGGGGTATTTTGCGGCGCCGGTTGTGAGCAGAAAAGTTCACCGAACGGCGTGACATCGTGTCGGTTTCCTTCGTCTACGAGGTAGGCCCGGATATGAATCCGACGTGCAGCCCGGCTGCACCGCGGTCGTTCCCGGCACCATAGTTCGAAGGAGAACCTCATGACGTCAGCGCAGAACGAACCAGTGCAGAACCCGCGCGTGCAGAGCCCGAACCCCACTCCCGGCGGCACCGAACCCGTCGCCCGTGCGGCCACCAGCGGCAACACCGTGCGCGAAGATGTCGTCGCGAGGGAGAAGAACCAGTTCGGCGGAATGCAGTTTTTCACCGCGTTCTTCGGCTGGCTCACCGCCACAGGGGCGGCGGTGCTGCTCACCGCGCTTGTCGCCGGCGCCGGCGCTGCCGTCGGGCTCGGCAGCCAGGCCGACCCGGAACAGACCACTCAAGCCGCGGCCGAGAACGCGGCGACGGTCGGCCTGATCGGCGCGATCGCCCTGGGCGTGGTCGTGTTCGTCGCGTATTTCTGCGGCGGCTATGTGGCCGGCCGGATGGCCCGGTTCAGCGGTGCCAAGCAGGGCATCGCCGTGTGGCTCTGGGCATTGATCGTCGCCGTGGTGCTGGCTATCGTGGGCGCCATAGCGGGCAGCCAGTTCAACGTCCTCGCCGACCTGAACAGCTTCCCCCGCATTCCCATCAACGAGGGCGACCTCGCCCTGGGAAGCATTATCACGGCCATCGCGATTGCCGTCGTCAGCCTCGGCGGCGCGATCTTGGGCGGTCTCGCGGGAATGCGCTACCACCGCAAGGTCGACAAGGCCGGGCTCGGCCGTTAGCACAAAGATTGCCGAGCACCCTCGCAACAGCATCATCTTCAATTCGATCCACCGTGCCACCATCGCCGGGCAGCTCGTCCGGCGTGCGAAGTAGGAAGAGAGAAATGACAATGATCAACACCAACAACATCGATTCCCTCATCGGTGCCAACGTCGTCGACACCGAAGGCCGCAAGGTCGGCACCGTCGGCCAGGTGTACCTGGACTCGTCCACCAACCAGCCCAGCTGGGTCACGGTCAAGACCGGGCTGTTCGGAACCAGCGAGTCCTTTGCGCCGCTCGACAACGCCGATTGGACCGGAGGCGAACTCCGCATCGGCTTCGCGAAGGATCACGTGAAGGATGCCCCCCGCATCGACACCGACGGCTCGCTGGACAGCGCCGATGAAGACGCGCTCTACAGGTATTACGGCCTCAGCGGATCCACCGTCGGCCAGGGCACCGGCAACACCGGAACCTACGACGACACCCGCACGGATGCCACCGTGGGCGACCGCCGCACCGAGGGATACGACACCTCAGGGCCCACCACCGACGACGCGATGACCCGCTCCGAGGAGCAGCTGCGCGTTGGTAAGGAGCAGGTGTCCGCCGGTCGTGCCCGACTGCGCAAGCACGTGGTGACAGAAAACCAGACCGTCACCGTGCCGGTGAGCCGTGAGGAGGTCACCCTCGAGCGTGAACCCATCACCGACGCCAACCGCGCGGCCGCCACCTCCGGCCCCGACCTCAGCGACGAGGAGCACGAAGTGCAGCTCACCGAGGAGCGCGTGGTGGTGGACAAGGAAACGGTCCCGGTGGAACGGGTTCGCCTGGGCACCGAAACCGTGACCGAAGACCAGCGGGTCTCCGAAGACGTGCGCAAGGAAGAGATCGACTACGACGAGTCGGAGATCGACCGCAAGCGCCGCCGCGACCGCGACGACACCGTCTAAGACCGACACCACCCGCCGGGCCCCGGGGACGCACGACCCCGGGGCCCGGCGTCGGTCGGGTCACGGCACGAAATCCGTGGTCAGCACGACCGAGTCAAGCCCGAGGCGTCTCACCGCCGACCGCCACCACCCCGAGGAGAACCCTATGAGCACCCAGAGCGAAGACCCCACGACCAAGTACCACTCCGAGGGCTTTCCCAAGCAGGAGCAGAACCAGCCCGGTCTCACCGGCGCCACCGACCCCCGCCCCGACCACGGCGAAGACACCTACCAGGGCAGCGGCAAGCTCACCGGCAAGCGCGCCCTGATCACCGGCGGCGACTCGGGCATTGGTCGCGCGGTCGCGATCGCCTACGCCAGGGAGGGCGCCGATGTCGCCATCTCCTATCTGCCGGAGGAGCAGGAAGACGCCGAAGACACCGCAGCGCTGGTGCGCGCCGCGGGCCGCACCGCGCTGTTGCTGCCCGGCGACATCAGCGAGGAGGGGCACTGCATCTCCCTGGTGAACCAGACCGTCACCGAGCTGGGCGGGCTGGACATCCTGGTGTTGAACGCGGCCTACCAGGAGAACCGCGACGGCCTGGAGAACCTCTCCACCCGGGAGTTCGACAGGGTCTTCAAGACCAACCTCTACGCCACGCTCTGGATCGCGCGGGCGGCAATTCCGCACCTGGCTCCCGGCTCGTCGATCATCTCCACCTCGTCGATCCAGGCGTCGAGCCCGTCGCCGCAGCTCATCGACTACGCGATGACCAAGGCCGCCCTGGTGGCGTTCACCCAGGCGCTTGCACAGCAACTCGGTTCCACCGGGGTGCGGGTCAACGCCGTGGCGCCGGGCCCGATCTGGACCCCGCTGATCCCGGCGACGTCGTGGCCCGACAAGCTGCCCACCTTCGGCCAGGACACCCCGTTGGGCCGCGCCGGCCAGCCCGCCGAGCTGGCGTCGGCCTACGTGTTCCTCGCCTCGCCAGAGGCGTCGTACATCTCGGGCGCTGTCGTGCCCGTCACCGGCGGCCGTGGCTTCTGACCCGCAGCCCCCGCAGAGAGAGCGCACCGGCGGGGGCGCCACCTCGGTGCTGCTGGTGCGGCACGGGGAGAGCGCGGCGAACGTGGCGGCGACGGCGGCGGAGGTCGCCGGTGCCGAGATGATCGACATGCCGCTGCGCGACGCGGACGTTCCCCTCACCGACACCGGAACCGACCAGGCTCTCGCGATCCGGCACTGGCTGGATGCGCGCCCGGCCGCGGAGTACCCGGACTCGGTGTGGGTGTCGCCCTACCTGCGGGCGGCGGAGACCGCCCGCATCGCCCTCGGCGGCAGGCCGAACGGCATCCGTCGGGTGCACGACGAACGGCTGCGCGACCGCGAACTCGGCGTGCTCGACCTGCTCACCACCCGCGGTGTGCAGGCGCGGTTGCCGGGCGAAGCGGCCCGCCGCGAGCGACTGGGCAGGTTCTATTACCGGCCGCCTGGTGGCGAATCCTGGGCGGATGTGGCCCTGCGGCTGCGCTCCTTCCTCACCGAGCTCGACGCCGACAGCGTCGGTCCGTCGGCCCTGGTGGTGTCGCACGACGCGGTGATCCTGCTGCTCCGCATGGTGGGGGAGGGGCTCACCGAATCCGAGACCCTGCACCTGGCCCAGACCGAGCCCCTGCTGAACGCGTCGATCACCACGCTGGTGCGTGAGGGCCGGGGTTCGCCCTGGCGGGTGCGCACCTACAACGACGTCTCGCACCTGGTCGTGGCCGGTGCCACGGTCACCGCGCACACCTCGGCGGAGGATGCCGATGTCTCGCCGGACTGACCAGCCGACCACCCTGACGCCCGCCGTGCTGCGGGATTGGCCGTTGCCCGCCGGTGCCCAGTCCAAGTACGCCAGAGGCCAGATCCTGGTGATCGGCGGCGCCCGCAAGGCGCCTGGCGGGGCCCTGCTCGCCGGAACCGCGGCGTTGCGGGTGGGCGCCGGTCGGCTCACCCTGGGCGTGGGCGAGTCGGTGGCCGTGCCCTTGGCGGTGGCGGTGCCGGAGGCCGGCGTGGTGGGCCTGTCCGAAACCCCCGCCGGCGCCGTGCGGGGCGGTGACCTGGGCAGGGTGGCCGGCGAACTCGACGCCGCCGACGCCGTGGTGCTGGGCAGCGGGCTCGACGACGCCGACGAGGCCCGCGGCATGGTGGCGCTGCTGCCCCACGTGCTGGGCAGCTCCACGGCGCTGCTGCTCGACGCGTTCGCGCTCGGTGCGCTGGCGGGGCTGGGCGCTGATTTTCGCCCCGCCACCGAGCTCGTTCTCACGCCCAACCTGACCGAGGCCGGCCTGCTTCTCGGTCACGACATCGAGAACCACGAAGCCGACATCGAGCGCATCGCCGTGCGGTTCCGAGCCACGGTGAGCTGCCAGGGCGTCATTGCGGCGCCGACCGGACAGCGCTGGCTGGTGGGCACCGGTCAGGGCGGCCTGGGCATGTCGGGCAGCGGAGATGTGCTGGCCGGAGCCATCGGCGGCCTGCTCGCCAGGGGCGCCCCGCCGGAGCAGGCCGCGTGTTGGGGCACCTACCTGCACGCCGCCGCGGGAGACCGGCTGAACGCCCGGGTGGGGCCGACCGGGTATCTCGCCCGGGAACTGCTGCCGGAGCTGCCCGCCCTGCTGGCCGAGCTCGGGCAGCAGGCCTGAGCGGCCGGGACCCGGCACGGCAGCCGGCCCTGGTTAGCTCGGTGGCGGCGCGGTGCTGGCGCGCAGCACCAGGTGCGTGGGCACGATGGTGGTGCCGGGCACGGATGCGCCGGGGGAGTCGATCTGGCGCAGCAGCTTCTCGATGCAGAGCCGCCCCACCTGGCCGAAGTCCTGGTGCACGGTGGTCAGCGGAGGCCAGAAGGCATCCGCCTCGCGCATGTCGTCGAAGCCCACCACGCTGCAGGAGGCGGGCACCGACCGGCCGGCTTCGTGCATGGCGCGCATCACGCCGAGGGCCATCTGGTCGTTCGAGGCGAAGATCGCCGTCACGGCCGGGTCCGCGGCGAGCCGTCTGCCGTGCTCGTAGCCGCTCTGCGCGTTCCAGTCGCCTTCCAGCACCGGCGGCACGAGCGCGCCGGCCGCCTTGAGGGTCGCGCGCCACGAGGCGGTGCGGCGTCCGGCCGAAAACGACGACTCCGGCCCGGCGATGTGCCAGACCGTCTTGTGGCCGAGGTCGAGCAGGTGCTGGGTGGCCAGCCGGGCGCCCTCGGTCTGGTCGGTGTCCACCACGGTGTAGCGGGCGCCGGCGTCGGAGTCGACGATCACCACGGGCAACCCGGTCGGCACCGTCACATCGATCCGGTCCAGGATGTGCGCTTCCATGATGATCACGATGCCGTCGACGGCCTGCTCGGCCAACCGGTTCACCGCGCCGGCCACGGCGCCCTGGGTGGGCAGCGCCACCGGAATCAGGGTGATCGAGTAGCCGGCCTCGGCCGCGGCGGTGGCCACGGCGTCGAGAGTGCGCATGTTGCCGAAGCTCGACAGGGTGAACATGATCACGCCGATGGTGCTGAACCGGCCCGACTTCAGCGCGCGGGCGGCGCTGTTGGGCCGGTAGCCGATCTCGTCCATGGCGGCGAGCACGCGGTCGCGGGTGTCGGTGTCCACGTTGCTGCGCCCGTTCACCACCCGCGAAACGGTCTGGGAAGAGACGCCGGCCAGCGCGGCGACATCCGCCATCGAGGGCAGCCGCTGCACGACGCGGGTCGAAACTGCACCGGACGTGCCGGGTGCCGTGGCGGATGCGCCGGGAACGGCCGTCTCGCCGCCTGCCGGGCTGATCGTTGCCACGTGCCCTCCCGGGTCAAAAAAAGTTTCAGGATGTTTACGTAAACATGCTAGCGTGCTTACACGTCATGTTTACGTAAACATGATCGGCGGGTTCCACCATCCGTCGCACCACCCTATCGAGCCAGAGAAGCAGGCATGACGACGCTGTCAACACTCCCCCCTAGTGGCCAGACACGGAGAGGTGCGGTTGTGCGCCCCCGCAAGCCGCAGACGCAGAAGCGCGACTGGACCGGCTGGAAGTTCGTGGGCCCGTTCATGATCGTTTTCGCCCTCGTGCTCATCGCCCCGGTGCTCTACTCGATCTACCTCTCCTTCTTCAAGGACCAGCTGGTCGGCGGCAACTCCTTCGTCGGGTTCGAGAACTACGGCCAGGCGCTCACCGATCCCAAGTTCTGGGAATCCATGGGCCGGGTCACCCTGTTCTTCGTCGTGCAGGTGCCCATCATGCTCGGCATCGCCCTCTTCGCCGCGCTCGCGATCGACAGCGCCCGCCTGCACCTGTCCAGCTTCTTCCGCATCGCGATCTTCCTGCCATACGCGGTTCCCGCCGTGGTCGCCACCCTCATGTGGGGCTTCATGTACGGCACCAAGTTCGGCCTGGTCGGCAACCTCAACGAGTTCTTCGCCATCGCCATCCCCAACCCGCTGGGCAGCACCTGGGTGCTCGCCGCGATCGGCAACATCGTCACCTGGGAATTCATCGGCTACAACATGATCCTGTTCTATGCCGCCCTGCGGGTGATCCCCACCGACCTCTACGAGGCCGCGTCGCTCGACGGCGCCGGCGCGTTCCGCATCATCCGCAGCATCAAGATGCCCGCGCTGCGCCCGGCCATCGTGATCGGCGGCATCTTCAGCGTGATCGGCAGCTTCCAGCTGTTCAACGAGCCGAGCATCCTGCAGTCGCTGGCGCCCAACACCATCTCCACCTACTTCTCGCCGAACATGTACGCCTACAACCTGTCGTTCTCGGGTCAGCAGTACAACTACTCGGCCACCATCGCGATCATCGTCGGCCTCATCACCGCCGTCATCGCCTACATCGTGCAGAACTCCGGATCCAGGAAGGAGGCCTGAGATGTCGACCACTGACCAGACCCAAGTGAGCAACAAGGCCGACAAGGCGCCGCGGATGTCCCGCTACACCAGCGAGAAGAAGGCCGGCAAGTCCAACCAGGGCCTGCACACCAAGAAGTCCATCATCCTCACCGTGATCATGGGCGCCCTGCTGATCTACAGCCTGCTGCCCCTGTTCTGGCTGTTCGTGAACTCCACCAAGACCCAGGCCGAGCTGCTCAACTCGTTCGGCCTCTGGTTCTCGGGCGACTTCGCCCTCTGGGACAACATCGTCGCCACGCTCAGCTACAACGACGGCGTCTTCGTGCGCTGGTTCGCCAACACGGTGCTCTACGTGGTCGTCGGCGCCGGCGGCGCCACCTTCCTCGCGGCGCTCGGCGGCTACGGCCTGGCCAAGTTCAACTTCCCCGGCAAGAAGGCCGTCTTCGCCGTCGTCCTCGGCGCCGTCGCCATCCCCGGCACGGCCCTCGCGGTGCCGACCTTCCTCATGTTCAGTCAGATGGGCCTCACCAACACCCCGTGGGCGGTCATCCTGCCCTCCCTGATCAGCCCGTTCGGCCTGTACCTGATCTGGACCTACGCCATGGACGCGGTGCCCACCGAGGTGCTCGAGGCCGCGCGAATGGATGGTTCGGGCGAGTTCCGCACCTTCTTCACCATCTCGCTCAAGCTGCTGGCCCCCGGCCTCGTCACGGTGCTCCTGTTCACGCTCGTGGCCACCTGGAACAACTACTTCCTGCCCCTGATCATGCTCAGCGAACCCACCTGGTACCCGCTGACCGTGGGCCTGAAGCAGTGGAACATGCAGGCCCAGACCGTGGGCGGCGACGTCATCTACAACCTCGTCATCACCGGGTCGCTGCTCACGATCGTTCCGATCGTCGTCGCGTTCCTCTTCCTGCAGCGCTACTGGCAGTCCGGCCTCGCCGCCGGCTCCGTCAAGGCGTAGCCCCTCGAACCGATCCATCCAGCCTTACCCGCACGACCGCACGACCCGCACGACAACCCGCACCATCCTTCATTCGCAGCACCGAACATCCGTTTACAAGGAAGTGAAAGGCACATCATGAAAGCAGCACACAGCCCCAAGCGCCTGCGCCGCACCGCGCTCGTCGTAGCCAGCGGACTGGCCCTCGGCCTGTCCCTGGCCGCCTGCTCGTCGACCGGCGGAGGCGGAGCCGAGAGCGGCACCGCCGACGACATCGAGGCCGCCCTGCAGGAAGAAACCACCCTCACCGTCTGGGCCTGGGCCCCGGCCGTTGAAGAGATCGCCACCGCGTTCGAGAAGAAGTACCCCAAGGTCACGGTCGACGTGGTCAACGCCGGCACCGGCAACGACCAGTACATCAAGCTGCAGAACGCGATCAAGGCCAAATCCGGCGCCCCCGACGTGGCCCAGATCGAGTACTACGCGCTGCCCCAGTTCGCCCTCTCCGACGCCCTCGTCGACCTCACCGACTTCGGCCTGGACTCGCTCGAAGACCAGTACACCGCCAGCACCTGGGGTTCGGTGAACCTCGACGGCGGCGTCTACGCCCTCCCGCAGGACTCCGGCCCCATGGCCATGTTCTACAACAAGGCCGTCTTCGACCAGTACGGCCTCACCGTGCCCACCACCTGGGACGAGTACATCGCCACGGCCGAGCAGCTGCACGCGGCCAACCCGAACGCGTACATCACCAACGACACCGGCGACGCCGGCTTCGCCACCAGCATGATCTGGCAGGCCGGCGGCCAGCCGTTCACCACCACCGACTCCACCGACGTGAAGATCAACCTGCAGGACGAGGGCTCGAAGAAGTTCGCCGACACCTGGAACCAGCTCGTTGAGAAGGACCTCATTGCCCCGACCTCCAGCTGGAGCGACGAGTGGTACCGCGGCCTGGGCGACGGCACCATCGCCACGCTCAACATCGGCGCCTGGATGCCCGGCAACCTCGAGTCCGGCGTGCCGGAAGCATCCGGCGACTGGCGGGTAGCCCCGCTGCCCGTCTACGAGGCCGGCGACACCGCCAGCGCCGAGAACGGCGGCGGCGGCGACGCCGTGCTCGCCCAGAGCAAGAACAAGCTCGCCGCGGCAGGCTTCGTCGAGTTCATGAACGCCGGTGAAGGCGCCCAGATCTCCATCGACGCCGGCGGCTTCCCGTCCACCGTCGCCGACCTCGAGTCCGACGAATTCCTCGGCTACGAGAGCGAGTACTTCGGCGGCCAGAAGATCAACGAGGTTCTCGTGCAGTCCGCCAGCGACGTCGTCAAGGGCTGGAGCTACCTGCCGTTCCAGGTCTACTCGAACAGCATCTTCTCCGACACCGTCGGCCAGTCCTACGCCAACAAGTCCGACCTGAACGCGGGCCTGACCGACTGGCAGAAGGCCATCGCTGCCTACGGCAACGAGCAGGGCTTCACGGTCACCGAGTAACCCACGCAGTCAGCGGAGGGTGGGCCAGTCCAACCGGGTGGCCCACCCTTCGCGCATCATCAGCCTTCAACCAGAGGACCTCTTCGTGTTCCACGCCCGGCTCAGCATCACCCGCGACGACGTGATCGCCCCCGTCTCGGCGCGTCTCTTCGGCTCCTTCGTCGAGCACATGGGCCGCTCCGTCTACACAGGCATCTACGAGCCCGGCCACCCCACCGCCACAGCGGATGGCTTCCGCCAAGACGTGCTCGACCTCGTGCGTGAACTGAACCCCAGCCTGATCCGCTACCCGGGCGGCAACTTCGTGTCGGGTTTCCGCTGGGAAGACAGCGTCGGGCCCCGCTCGGAGCGCCCCACCCGCCTGGACCTGGCCTGGCATTCCGTGGAGACCAACGAGGTGGGCCTGCACGAATTCGCCGACTGGGCGGATGCGGCCCAGGTCGAGGTCATGCAGGCCGTCAACCTCGGCACCCGCGGCATCGCCGCCGCCGCTGCCCTGCTCGAATACTCCAACCACCCCGGCGGCACCGCGCTCAGCGACCAGCGCCAGGCCAACGGGCGCACCGAACCGTTCGGCATCCGCGTCTGGTGCCTCGGCAACGAGATGGACGGCCCCTGGCAGATCGGCCACAAGACCGCCGACGAGTACGGCCGCCTCGCCGCCGAGACCGCCCGGGTGATGAAGTGGGTCGACCCCACCATCGAACTCGTCGTGGCCGGCAGCTCCAACGCCGAGATGCCCACCTTCGGCAGCTGGGAACGCACGGTGCTCGAGCACACGATTGAGCTCGTCGACCACATCTCGTTGCACGCCTACTACGAAGAGAAGCCCGGCGACCTGGGCAGCTTCCTCGCCTCGGGTGTGGCCCTGGACCGGTTCATCGGCGACGTGGCGCAGATCATCGACGAGGTCACCGTGGACCTCGGCCTCGACAAGCAGATCGGCATCAGCGTCGACGAGTGGAACGTCTGGTACCAGACCCGGTTCAACGAGGCCGGCAAAGAGCCGCTGTTCACCGGCGACTGGAACAGCCGTCCGCGCCTGATCGAAGACGAGTACAACGTGAGCGACGCCGTCGTCGTCGGCTCCCTGCTGATCTCCCTGCTCCGCAACAGCGACAGGGTCACCATGGCCAACCTCGCCCAGCTCGTGAACGTGATCGCGCCGATCCGCTCCGAACCGGGCGGCCCCGCCTGGCGCCAGACCACCTTCTTCCCCTTCGCCCGCACCGCCACCGCCGCCCGCGGCGAGGTGTTGGCCGCCACCATCCACTCAGACACCTACGAGACGGCAGCCCACGGCACCGTCGACCTCGTGGATGCCGCCGTCACCGCTACCGACGAGGAGATCGTCTTGTTCCTGGTCAACCGCTCCACTTCCGACCCGCTCACCCTCGAGGTGGACCTGGCCGGCGCCCCCGCCGGCTCCGTGCTCTCGGCCGAGAGCCTGCACGCGCCCCAGGGCGGTGACAGGTTCTCGACCAACGCCGTCGACCATCAGCACACGGTGCAGCCGGCGCCGCTCACGGAGGTGACGCTGACCGACGACGGCACCGCCGCCACCATCGTGCTGCCCGCCCTGTCCTGGTCCATCGTTCGCCTCTCCGCCCGGGCCGCAGCATGAGCGCCCCTGCGTCCACCGTTACGAGCACGACCGACGCGACCACCGAACCGCGCTGGGTGCGCTGGCCCGAGGCGCACACCCTCGCCGACGGCACCGAGAGCCTGCCCGCCGGCGCCGCCCGCATCGGCTACGGCGCCGACTACAACCCCGAACAGTGGCCCGAAGAGGTCTGGGCCGACGACATGCGGCTCATGCGCGAGGCCGGCGTCAACATCGTCAGCATCGGCATCTTCTCCTGGGCGCTGCTGCAGCCCACCCCCGACAGCTGGGACTTCGGCTGGCTGGACCGCGCCATCGACCTGCTGCACGCCAACGGCATCGCCGTGGACCTCGCCACCGCCACCGCCAGCCCGCCGCCGTGGCTCACCGAGGCGCACCCCGAGGTACTGCCGGTGAACCGGCAGGGTGAGACCATCTGGCCCGGCGGCCGCCAGCAGTGGCGCCCCACCTCACCCATCTTCCGCCGCTACGCCCTGGCGCTGGTGGAGAAGATGGCCACGCGCTACGCCGACCACCCCGCGCTGTCGATGTGGCACATCAGCAACGAGCTCGGCTGCCACAACGTCTACGACTTCTCCGACGACGCCGGGCGCGCCTTCCGCGACTGGCTCGAGGCCCGCTACGGCTCGCTCACCGAACTCAACCGGGCCTGGGGCACCGCGTTCTGGTCGCAGAACTACTCCACCTGGAACCAGATCCTGCCGCCGCGGCTGGCCGCGACGCATCCCAACCCCACCCAGCAGCTGGACTTCGCCAGGTTCTCCAGCGACGCCCTCAAGAACTACCTCGTCGCCGAGCGGGAGATCCTGCGCCAGGCGACCCCCGACGTGCCGATCACCACCAACTTCATGGTGATGGGCGAGACCCGCGGCATGGACTACGCCGACTGGGCCGGCGAGATCGACCTGGTCTCCAACGACCACTACCTGCTCGTGGCCGACCCGCAGGCCTTCGAGGAACTCTCCTTCTCCGCCAACCTCACCGGCCAGATCGCCGGCCGGGCGCCGTGGTTCCTGATGGAGCACTCCACCAGCGCCGTCAACTGGCAGCCGGTGAACCAGGCCAAGAGCCCCGGTCAGCTGCGCCGCGACAGCCTCACTCACCTCGCCCACGGCGCCGACGCGATCTGCTTCTTCCAGTGGCGCCAGTCCTTGGCCGGCGCCGAGAAGTTCCACTCCGCGATGCTCCCGCACGCCGGAGAGGACAGCACGGTGTTCCGGAGCGTCGCCAGATTCGGCCGCGAACTCGGCACCCTCGCCGAGGTCGCCGGCAGCCGCACCGCACAGGCCCGCATCGGCATCCTCTTCGACTGGGACTCCTGGTGGGCCTCCGAGCTCGACTCGCACCCCACCGAACTGCTGCGCTACAAGGCCGAGGCCATGGCCTGGTACACCGCCGCGCTCGCGAACGGCCTGCAGGCCGACATCGTGCCCGCCCGTTCGGTGCTGTCCGGGCCCGGCCTGGCCGGCTACGACGTGGTCATCGCGCCGATGCTCTACGTGGTGCCGCAGCCGTTGGCGGATGCCCTGGCCGACTTCGCCCGCACCGGCGGCCACCTGGTGGTCGGCGTGTTCTCCGGCATCGCCGACGCCGACGACCACATCCACCCCGGTGGCTACCCCGGTGCCTTCCGCGAGCTGCTCGGGGTGCGCGCCCAGGAGTTCGGCGGTCTGCTGGCCGGCCAGCGGGTGAAGCTCTCCGGCGACCTGCCGGCCGGCTCCACCGGCACGCTGCTCACCCACGACGTCACCGTGGCCGCCGACGTCGAGGTGCTCGCCCGCTTCGTGGACGGCCCGTTCCCCGGCGTGCCCGCCGTCACCAGCCGCATCGTGTCGGCCGACGCCGGTACTGCTGCCGACTCCGGTCGTGCGGGCCGGGCCAGCTTCGTGGCCACCGTGCTCGACCCCGACGCCCTCACGGCGCTGGTGGGCCGGTTCGCCGCGGCCGCCGAAATCGTCTCCCCGCTGCCGGATGCCGTGCACGGCATCGTGCAGCTCGCCGTGCGCCACACCGACACCACGGAGTACCTCTTCTATATCAACCACTCCGGCCACGCGGTCACGGTGGACCTCGGCAAGGCCGACGGCACCCTCGTGGCCGTCGACCTCGGCGGCAGCACCCTCGCCGCCGACTCCCTCACCCTGCCGGCCACCGGCGTCGCCGTGCTCAGCCGCACCCGAACGGAGGCCTGATCATGGGCGACGTCACGACCGGCCACGAGACGCCCGGCACCTTCGCGATCGGCGACGAGGACTTTCTCCTGAATGGTGAGCCGTTCCGGGTGCTCGCCGGGGCCATCCACTACTTCAGGGTGCACCCGGATCACTGGGCCGACCGCATCCACAAGGCCAGGCTGATGGGCCTGAACACCATCGAAACCTACGTGGCCTGGAACGCGCACTCGCCCAAGCGCGGCTCGTTCGACACCGCGGGGCAGCTCGACCTGGCCCGGTTTCTCGACCTGATCGCCGCCGAGGGCATGTACGCCATCGTGCGGCCCGGGCCGTACATCTGCGCCGAGTGGGACAACGGGGGACTGCCCGGGTGGCTGTTCGCCGACCCCGCCGTGGGGGTGCGGCGCAACGAACCGCTCTACATGGCGGCGGTCATCGAGTACTTCGAGCAGCTGCTGCCGATCGTGGCGTCCAGGCAGATCGACCGCGGCGGCCCGGTCATCCTGGTGCAGATCGAGAACGAATACGGCGCATACAGCGACGACAAGGAGTACCTGCGCGAGCTCGTGCGGCTCAACCGGGCCGGCGGCATCACGGTGCCGCTCACCACCATCGACCAGCCCACCGACCAGATGCTCGAAGACGGCAGCCTGCCCGAGCTGCACAAGACCGGCTCGTTCGGCTCCCGCGCCACCGACCGCCTGGCGGTGCTCCGCCGGCACCAGCCCACGGGGCCGCTGATGTGCGCCGAGTTCTGGAACGGCTGGTTCGACCACTGGGGCGCGCACCACCACACCACCTCCGCCGCAGACAGCGCCCGCGAGCTCGACGATCTGCTCGCCACCGGCGCCAGCGTGTCGCTGTACATGTTCACCGGCGGCACCAACTTCGGCTTCACCAACGGCGCCAACGACAAGGGCGTCTACCAGCCCACCGTCACCTCCTACGACTACGACGCCCCGCTCTCCGAGAGCGGCGAGGTCACGGCCAAGTACCTCGCCTTCCGCGAGGTGCTCGCCCGCTACGCGCCGGCGACCGCCGCGCTGGTTTCCGGCTCGGTGGTGCCCGCCGCGGTCGTGAAGCCTGCCGCGCTCCCGGCCCTGCCCGCGGCCGCCGAGCCCGCCCCGGTCTTCGAGGTCGCGCTCGACGAATCGGTGTCGCTCTGGCACGCGCTGCCCGAACTGGCCGACGTCACCGCGGCCGCCACCGACCACCTGCCCAGCATGGATGCCCTCGGCCAGTACACCGGGTTCGCCCTGTACCGCAGCCGGCTCGCCCCGGGCGCCCGGGTGCTCTCCGTCGGCGAGGTGCGCGACCGCGCCCAGGTCTTCGTCGACGGCACCCCGGTGGGTGTGCTGCAGCGCGATCATCACGACCGCTCGATCAGCCTGCCGCCGGGGGAGCGCCTCGACCTGCTCGTGGAGGACCAGGGCCGCGTCAACTACGGCCCCCGCATCGGTGAGGACAAGGGCCTGATCGGCCCGGCCACCCTCGACGGCGCAAACCTCGCCGGCTGGCAGGTGCTCACCCTCGACGTGGATGCCTTCGCGCGCTCGGGCAGCGCGCTATACACCCGGAACCAGGCCCACCACGCGGCCGACGTGCTGGCGCTGAGCCCCAACGAGCCGCGTACCGGTGTGGACCTCGACCTCGACGTGGATCTCGACCTCGCCCGGAACCTCACGACCACGCCCACCCTCACCGCCACGGCGGTCGGCGCCCGGTACCCGATCTCGGAAACGACATCCAACGGAAGCTCGGGTGCCCGCGCGCCGTATCTTGCGCCAGCCCCGCTGGACCTGGCCGCGGCGGTCAGCGAGTCGCTCAGCGGTCCGGCGTTCGCGCGCGGCAGCTTCACCGCCGAGCCCGGGGTGGACCTGTTCCTCAGCACCGCCGGGTGGGGCAAGGGGCAGGCCTGGATCAACGGGTTCAACCTCGGCCGGTTCTGGGACCGCGGCCCGCAGACCACCCTTTACGTGCCCGGCCCCGTGCTCGGCGCGGTCAACGAGCTGGTCATCCTCTGCCTGCACGGCACCGAGGCCACCCGCGCCCACTTCGTGGCCCGCCCCGACCTGGGCCACACCGACTTCTAGCAGTCCCATCCCGTCCCGTCCCGTCCCGTCCCGTCCCGTCCCGTCCCATCCCGCGAGAGCGGGGAAGCGGTTGCTTCGCGAGGGTTGAGGCGACCACATGACCGCTTTCGTGGCCGTGTGGTTCGTGGCGCCGTGACCTCCATTCCGCGAAAGCGGGGAAGTGGTTGCATCGCGAGGGTTGAGGCAACCACATGACCGCTTTCGTGGCCGGTGACTGCCCGCGCGCCTCGGCAACTGTAAAGGTTGCTTTCCACACGGGTGGAAAGTAACCTTTACTGGTTCCTAACCAGGTCAGGAGTTCGCTATGAAGGTCCGGTTCCCCTACGTCGCCTACATCGTCGTGTTCGTCGTCATCAGCGGAGCGGTGGGCCGGCTCGGCGGCGTGGCGCGAGAGGCGGATGCGGCGCCCTGGGTGAGCTTTGGGCTCACGGTTCTGCAGTTCCTCCTGATCGTGGGCGGCGGCCTGGGTATCAACTTGCTCCGCAGGCGCATCGAGCGGCGGGAGCGCACCGCGGCCCCCGACAGCCTCGAGCGCCAGGCGGCTGTTCAGGCCCAGGCCAAAGCCTTCATCGACCTGCTGATCCTCACCCTCGCGGTGGGATGCCTGCTCGTCGTCTTTCCGACCCAGACCAATCCCGGCTGGGTGCTGATCGGCCTGGTCGTGGTGCTCGTCGCCGACTTCTGGGTGCGCTACGCGGTAATCACGAGGTCCGCCGCGAAGGCCACAGTGTGAGGAACGACGTCGAGGTGCTTCGGCGCGAACGGAGCTGGTCGCAGGAGGCCCTGGCCATCCGCGTCGGGGTATCCAGGCAAACCGTCAATGCCATCGAGGCGGGCCGGTTCAATCCCAGCCTTCCGCTGGCGCTCCGGCTGGCCCGACTCTTCGAGAAGCCCGTGGAGGCGATCTTCTTCGACGACGACTCCAGCCGCGTCGATCCCTGACCGACGCCGGCAATTGTTCCCCAAACGGACTTCTGCACCCGGTGTGCCGGGTGCAAATGTCCGATTCGGGCACAGTTGCACCGCGGCACCCGTCGCACCCGCGGCACCCGCCGCACCCGCCGCACCCGTCGCACCCGTCGCACCCGTCGCGCCCGCGGCACCCGCCGCACCGGCGCGCAGCGGCGCGACTCGGCACGGACGCGCAGAAGGGGCAGGCCGCGCATCGCGCGACCTGCCCCCGTGGCTTCCTCTGCCGGTGTGAGCCCTAGCTGCGACGCACCCGTCGCGTGACCAGAACCGCGCCGCCGAGCATCAGCGCCACCGCCAGCGAGAGCAGCAGCCCCAGCGGGAGATCGACACCGGTGTTCGAGAGCTGCCCGGTTGTCGACCCGGCCGCATCGGGGTCGGCCACCACGGTGACCGCGATGCTCGCGAGCTCGGTGCCGCCCATCGACAGCACCAGGTGGTGGGCGCCGAGCGCCGCATCCCTGGGGATGCTACCGGCCAGGGCCAGCGCGCCGGCCCCTGACACCACGCCGGAGTCGAGCACCGTCACGGTCGACTGCAGCTCGAAGGTGATCGTGGCGCCCGCCGAGGCTCCGGTCAGCGCCGCCGCCACCTTCTGGCCGCGGGTGAGCACGGCGCCGTCGGAGTAGACGGCACCATCACCGTTGGCGAAGACGAACCCGGCCGACGGGGTGCCAGCCGTGCCCGGCGTGCCCGGCGTGCCCGGCGTGCCAGGGTCGGTACCCGGATCAGTGCCCGGGTCGGTACCAGGGTCAGTACCCGGGTCAGTCCCCGGATCGGTACCCGGGTCAGTGCCCGGATCCGCAGCCTTCACCACGAGCACGGCGGCCGAGTCGGCCGACGCCGACCTGTAGCCGGCCGCGCTGGGGGTCGTCCGGGTTCCAGGCCGCGGCGTAGCGGTCGCGGTCTGCGTAGTTCGAGGTGATCGCACCGTCTGTGTCCCTGGCCGCCAGGTCGGGGTTCCACCAGCCGTCCACGGCGCCGCCGGCGCGCAGGTAGGCCGGCACATCGCTGGCGTTGCCGCCGCCGATGTTGTAGCGGGCGATGTTGAGGTTCAGGCCGTCTTCGCCGAAGACCTTGTCGAAGAGGTCCTGACGCACGTCTGCGGGGTAGTCCCCGGTGGCATTGGCGAACCAGACCAGGCTGGTGCCCCAGCCCTCGAACTCCTCGTTCTGGTAAGCGGGGTTGGGGGTGATGGTGAGAGGGGTGGCCGCCGGGGCTGCTGCGAGGGCCGGTGACGCCGTCACCACACCCGCCCCGAGGCCGGTGGCGCTGAGCGCCAGTACTACGGTCGTGGCAAGTGCGCGTCTGCGCCCTGACGACTTTGTCATGGGTGGACCTTTCCTCCATTGGAAACGCGGTCAGCAAAAACAGCCGCCCGCAGGGGCTGTTTACGCAAACAACGGTGTGACACGCTCATGTTTACGCAAACATGTTTGCGAGTATGGCGACTAGATCGGCATCCTGTCAACAGTCTGTGACCTTTCTGTGTTCGCCACCGCTGCCCGATGTCCCTCCAAAACTGGGTCACCAGCCGCTGCCGGCTGGGCCCGCCGCCGGCTGCCCGGGGTCCCCGCGTCCCGCGCCCTAACTGTTCCCCGTGCGGACAATTGCACCCGGTGTGCCGGGTGCACATGTCCGCAGCGGGCACAGTTGTGCCTGCGCCGCGCGCCGCCGCTCGTTCTGCGCCGCGCCGCCGCTCGTCCTGCACTGCGCCCCGCCGCCCGTCCTGTGCCGCACGCCGCCGCCCGCACGCCGCGCGACCCCGCCGCATCCACACCGGATGCCGCGCCCCCTGTGTAGGAGCCATCCGGCCTGTCGGTGGCAGCAAGTACGATTGACCTCGTGGTTACCGCCCTGTATCGCCGTTACCGGCCAGAGACTTTTGCCGAAATGATCGGTCAGTCCCAGGTGACCGATCCGCTCATGACCGCCCTGCGCACCAACAGGGTCAATCATGCCTATCTCTTCAGCGGACCCCGCGGCTGTGGCAAGACCACGTCCGCGCGCATCCTGGCCCGCTGCCTCAACTGCGCCGAGGGCCCCACCGACACCCCGTGCGGCGTCTGCCCCAGCTGCGTCGAGCTCTCCCGCGACGGCAGCGGCTCCCTCGACGTTGTCGAAATCGACGCAGCCAGCCACAACGGTGTCGACGACGCCCGCGACATCCGTGAACGCGCCATCTTCGCGCCGGCCCGTGACCGCTACAAGATCTTCATCCTCGACGAGGCGCACATGGTCACCCCGCAGGGTTTCAACGCGCTGCTCAAGATCGTCGAAGAGCCGCCGGAACACGTGAAGTTCATCTTCGCCACCACCGAGCCCGAGAAGGTCATCGGCACCATCCGCTCGCGCACCCACCACTACCCGTTCCGGCTGGTGCCGCCCGCGCCCATGCTCGACTACGTGCAGCAGCTCTGCGACAGCGAACACATGACCGTGGCGCCGGGCGTGCTGCCCCTCGTGGTGCGCGCCGGCGGCGGCTCGCCTCGCGACACCCTCTCGCTGCTCGACCAGCTCATGGCCGGCTCCGAGACCGAGGCCATCGAGTACGAACGCGCCGTGGCCCTGCTCGGCTACACCCACGCCACCCTGCTCGACGACGCCATCGACGCCATCGCCGCCCGCAATTCCTCGGCCGCGTTCGACGCCGTCGACCGCGTCATCCAGACCGGGCAAGACCCGCGCCGCTTCGTCGAAGACCTGCTCGAGCGCATGCGCGACCTCATCATCGTGGCCGCCACCAGCGCCGCCGGTGCGGCCGCCGTGCTCCGCGGCGTGCCGCAGGACGAACTCGACCGCATGCAGGTGCAGGCCTCCAAGTTCGGTCCGGCCGAGCTCTCCCGCACCGCCGACATCCTCAACGCCGCCCTCACCGAGATGACCGGCGCCACCTCACCGCGCCTGCACCTCGAACTCATGATCGCGCGCGTGCTCATCCCCGCCACCGACGACTCGACCCGTGGCGCCCTCGCCCGCGTCGAGCGGCTCGAGCGCCGCATCGGTGTCGACGGCGGCACCGCGGATGCGTCCGCACCCGCCGCCGCCGCCCCGCCCGCGCGCACCTCAGCGCCCGCCCCCGCGGCCATCCCGGCCGTCGCCCCTGCCGCCGGCTCGCGCGCAGCAACGCCGCCCGCAGCCAACGCGCCCGCCGCCCCGTCGGCTGCGCCCGCTGCGCTCGCTTCGACCGCTCCGGCCGGCGGAGGCTGGGCCACCCGCGTGCCCGGTTCCCCGGCCGCGGAGCCCGCGCCGGTTCCAGCCGCCGCGTCCGCCGGCACCTCGTCCGCCGGCACGTCGCCGGCCTCCTCATCCGATGACACCGCTGCGGCAGCCGCTTCGACGGCCGGATCCCGCTCGCCCGTCGACGCCGGCGCATCCGCTGGCTCTGCTGCATCGGGCGCAACCGACGGCACCGCCGGCGCTGCGTCTGGTGCCGGCGCGAGCGCGTCCGCGCCCGATACCGTCGAACCCGTCGCGGAGGCGCCAGCAGCGCCCGTGCAGGTCGGCCCGGTCACACTGGCGCAGATCAAGGATGCCTGGCCGCAGATTCTCGAGGCTGTCAAGGAGGTCAAGCTCAGCGCCTGGCTCGTGGTCTACACCGCGCGCGTGCTCGACCTGCGCGGCGAAGACGTGCTCGTGCTCTCCTTCCCGAGCGAGCAGGACATGCAGGGCTTCAAGGCTCAGCAGGCCCCCGGCCAAGGTGTAAGCGAGTTCCTCCGCGGCGCGATCGTGCGGGTGCTCGGCCTGCGCGTGAAGTTCATCGCCAGAGCCGACTCCGAGACCTTCGCCGCCGCCGGCGCCGGTTCGGCACCCTCCGGCGCGCCCGTGGCCCCCGCCGCGGCCTCGGCCCCCGCCACGGCCTCGGCGACCGTCGCCCCGGCGTCCACGACGCCTGCCGGTTCGCCGAAGGGCAACGCGGCGCCGTTCAACGCGGCGTCCTCTGGTTCGACGCCGGCCCCGGCTAGTTCGACGCCGGCCCCGGCGAGCTCGACCCCGGCTTCGGCTGGCTCGACGCCGGCCTCGGCTGGCTCGACGCCGGCCTCGGCGGGCTCGACCTCGGCTTCGGCGGGCTCGACGCCAGCTGGCTCGGCCTCGGCTGGCTCGACCCCGGCTGGCTCTGGCTCGACCCCGGCTGGCTCAGCCGCGGCCTCGGCCGCCTCAACGCCAGCGAGCTCTTCAACCTTCGGAACCCCGTCCGGCGACGCTCCCGCGAGTTCCGGCCCGGCCACCGTGCCGTCGGCCGCCTCAACCTCCTCGCCCACCGGCGCCTCCTCGGCCGCAAGCACCGCGACGGCCACGGGCACCGCCACCGCCACGCTCGCCCCGCCGACCAGCTCCACCGGCTGGGCCACCGTGGTCATCCCCGGATCCGCGGCCGCCCTGGCCGCCGCCGAGACCCTCGCCGGCGAACCCGTCGTAGTCGCGCCCGCGCTCGGCGCACCCGCCAGCGCCGGTGCGACTGCCAGCGCCGGTGCCGCCACCGGTGCGCCCGCCAGCGCAGGTGCACCCGCGCGCGGTGCAGCCGCCGGCGCTCCCGTCGGCGCTCGTGCGAACACCGCCCTCGGAGCCCCGGCCGGCACCCCATCGTCGTCAGCGCCATCCGCCGCCCAGTCTGCTCAGGCCGAGTCGGCGTACGACTACGCACCAGAGCCCGACTTCGAGCCGCCGTTCGACGAGGAGCCACCGCCCTACGATGACCTGCCGCCCGACCCGCAGCAGTACGCCGCACCCCCGGAAGCCCCCCGCGGTACCCGGCCGGCCACGCAGCAGCCTCCCCGCCAGCAGTCCGGCCAGCAGAACGCTCCCGGCCAGCAGGCTCCCGGCCAGGCGCCGGCCGCCGGCGCCACCGCATCCGCTCCCACCCCGCCCACCGCATCCGCCCCGGCCAGCCAGCGCGGCGCCCCCGCCCGCCGCTCGCCGGCCTTCGCGGAGAAGCAGCGTTACGGCGAGGCCGTGGTGCGCGAGATTCTCGGCGCCACCTTCATCGAGGAACAGCCGCACGACCCGATCTCGCGACAGAGGAACGATAACTAAATGTACGAAGGCATCGTTCAGGAACTCATCGACGAGCTCGGTCGCCTGCCCGGCATCGGCCCCAAGTCGGCGCAACGCATCGCGTTCCACATTCTGCAGACCAAGAACTTCGACGTGACCCACCTGGCGAACGTGCTGCTCGAGGTGCGCGACAAGGTGAAGTTCTGCGAGATCTGCGGCAACGTCTCCGAGCAGGACACCTGCATGATCTGCCGTGACCCGCGCCGCAACCCCACCTCCATTTGCGTGGTCGAAGAGGCCAAGGACGTCGTCGCGATCGAGCGCACCCGCGAGTTCAAGGGCCTGTACCACGTGCTCGGCGGGGCGATCAGCCCCATCGACGGCATCGGACCCGACGACCTGCGTATCCGCCAGCTGATGACGCGGCTCGCCGACAACACCGTGCAAGAGGTGATTATCGCCACCGACCCCAACCTCGAGGGCGAGGCCACCGCCACGTATCTCTCCCGCCTGCTCACCACCCTCGACATCAAGGTCAGCCGCCTCGCGTCCGGCCTTCCCGTGGGTGGCGACCTCGAGTACGCCGACGAGGTCACCCTGGGCCGCGCCTTCGAGGGCCGCCGCACCGTCACCAGCTAACCCGACGGCGCGAGCCAACCCGCCGGCGCGCACACCGCGCCTGCACGCGAAGCTCGACGCGCGCATCCCGCACCCCACCCGGTCACGTTTGCCACGCCCAGATTCTCGCAACTGTTGCCCAAACGGACATCTGCACCTGGTGCGCCGGCAACATTTGTCCGCTCTGGCACCAGTTGCGGTCGCGAGAGCCGTGGTCGAGCCCTGCCGACCACCCGGCCGAACCCACAGTCCAGGACTGGCCCAGATTTGCTAGTGCAGAGGGTGCCTCAACTAGCAAAAACGGGCCAGTCATGTCCTGTGCGCGCGCATCTATGTATTTACGTAGATTAACTTCAGTAAATCCGTAATACTTGTTTTATGACCACGTTGGATGACCACGCGCACGAACTCGCACGGCTGCGCGAACGCGTCGACGCGCTGGAACGTGCCGTCAGCATGTCTCCCGCCCCGACCGCCGTCCCCGCGGCCCCGACCGCCGTCCCCGCCGCCCCAACCGCCGTCCCCGCGGCCCCAACCGCCGTCCCCGCGGCCCCGACCGACAGCTCCGACGTCTTCTGGGCCCTCAACGCCCTCAAGGCCCAGGTAGCCGCTCCCGGCGCGGTGCTCTACACCGGCAGTGTCACCCTGCCCGGCGGGGGAGCGGCCGACTGGCAATACGCCCTCACCACCGAAGACCTGCTCGCCCGCGACTGGGGCCGGCCCGGCACCACATCCGCCCTGACCGCCCTCGGTCACCCGGTGCGACTGCGGCTGCTGCAGGCCATTGCCACCGGCACCGTCGCGGTAGCCGAGCTCGCCGCGCTCGAAGGCCTGGGCACCACCGGGCAGGTCTATCACCACGTCAACCAGCTGATCGCTGCCGGCTGGGTGTACTCCACCGCCCGCGGCCACTACGGCATCCCGCCCGAACGCGTGGTGCCGCTGCTCGTCGTCATTCTCGCCGCAGGAGGTATCTGATGAATCATTCCACCCGCATCCGCTGGATCGCCGCCGGCGCGGCCGCCCTGGTTCTCGCCGCCGGCGTGCTCGCCGCCCCGCGCCCACCCAGCCTGTCGACCGCCGGCACCGGAGACGCGGCTCTGAGTGCCAGCCTCGCCGAGGCCGCCACGCTCGAGCCCGGCGCCCGCGATACCCTCGCCGCCGTGCTCATCGACGAGAACGGCGCCACCTACGCCGGCCTCGGCGCCGACCAGCACACCGAGTTCGAGATCGGCTCGATCACCAAGACCTTCACCGCCCTGCTGCTGGCCCAGGCGGTGGAGCGCGGCGAGGTCACCCTCGATGCCCCGGTCGGCGACTACCTCGACCTGGGCGACAGCGCCGCGGCCGACGTCACCCTCGCCGAGCTGAGCAGCCACCGTTCCGGCCTGCCGCGCATCGCGACCACGGTGCCCGCGCTGGTCACCAGTCTGTGGAGCGGCTACCGCGGCAGCGACCCCTACCCCTACGACCTCGCCGCGCTCACCGAGCACGCCAAGGCCTCCGCACTCACCGACCGCGGCACCGTCGCCTACTCCAACCTCGGCGTCGCCCTGCTCGGCCAGGCCCTCGCCGCCGCGGCCGGCAGCGACTACGCCGAGCTGCTGCAGAGCCGCATCTTCGAGCCGCTCGGCATGGATGCCACGTCGCTGCCCGTCACCACCGACGGCCTCGCCCACAACGCGCGCACCGGCTTCACCGCCGCCGGTCGACCCGCGGATGCCTGGACCCTGAACGCGTACGCCCCCGCCGGCGGCATCCGCTCCACCACCGCGGACATGGCGCTCTACGCCCAAGCGTTGCTTTCCGCTGACCCCGCCCTGGGTGTGGACCCGGCCACGGTGCTCGATCCGCAGGGCGGCTCCGGCGATGGCCCGCTCATCGGCCTGGCCTGGTTCACCCAGGCGCCCGAAGACGGCACCGCTACCTGGCACAACGGCGGCACCGGAGGGTTCGCCAGCATGATGGCGCTCGACCGTGACGCGAACCGGGCGGTTGTCGTGCTGGGCAACACCGCCACCAGCGCCGATGCCGTGGCCATGACGATTCTGGAGGAGACCAAATGATCGCCTGGATCCCGCTGATCCTGCTCGTCGGCTTCGTCGGCGGGTTCGCCATCTCGGCCTGGTCGCCGCGGATCGGCAAGGCCAAGGACCGGCTGGCGCTGGTGCTGGACGGCCTCATGGCCGCCGGGCTCCTGCTTGCCGGCCGCATGATCGTGGACTGGTCGAGCGTCAGCATCCTCACCTGGTACACCCTCGTGCTGGTTCTGGCCGCCGCCACCGTCGGCGCCGTGCTGCGCTGGCCCACGCTGCCGCCGCTGAAAGACCCGGCCAAGCGCACCAGCCGCACCTGGGGCTCCGGCTTCACCCTCGCCATCCTGGCCCTGCTCGTGGGCGTCACCACCTTCTAACCCGCCCCACCCACGTGACTGGCCCATTTTCGCTAGTGCGCAGGTGCTGCCAACTAGCAAAAGTGGGCCAGTCATCACCCCCCCTGCCGAGGACTGGCCCATTTTTGCTAGTGCGCAGGTGCTCCCGACTAGCAAAAGTGGGCCAGTCATGGGCGGGCGGGCGAGGTGGGGCGGGCGATGTGGGGCGGCCGGCGGATGCGGCGGGATGCCGGCCGGCCCGGGCAACGGGCCGGCGCGATGCCGGCAGGTCGGGCATCCGCCCGAACCACAACGTCACATGAACGCCCGAGAATACGAACGCATTTAGGATGGGACTGCGGGATGTCTCCGCGTACCCGGAAGCCAGGAGTGCCCACGTGAGCCTGATCGTGCAGAAGTTCGGCGGATCATCCGTTGCCGACGCCGAGAGCATCAAACGCGTCGCCAAGCGCATTGTCGACACCAAAAAGGCCGGCAACGACATCGTCGTAGCCGTCTCCGCGATGGGTGACTCCACCGACGAGCTGCTCGACCTCGCCCACGAGGTCACCCCGATCCCGGCGCCCCGCGAGCTCGACATGCTCCTCACCGCCGGTGAGCGCATCTCCATGGCCCTGCTCGCCATGGCCATCAAGAGCATGGGCTACGACGCCCGCTCGTTCACCGGCAGCCAGGCCGGCATGATCACGGATGCCCAGCACGGCGCCGCCCGCATCGTCGACGTCACCCCCGGCCGGCTCCGCGACGCGCTCGACGAGGGCGCCATCGCCATCGTCGCCGGCTTCCAGGGCTTCAACCGCGACACCAAAGACATCACCACCCTCGGCCGCGGCGGCTCCGACACCACGGCCGTGGCCCTGGCCGCCGCCCTCGGCGCCGACATCTGCGAGATCTACACGGATGTCGATGGCATCTTCACCGCCGACCCCCGCGTCGTGCCCCGCGCCCACAAGCTCGAACGGGTCTCCAGCGAAGAGATGCTCGAGCTCGCCGCCGCCGGCGCCAAGGTGCTCTACATACGCGCCGTGGAATACGCCCGCCGGCACGGGGTCACCCTGCACGTGCGGTCGTCGTTCAACAACAACACGGGCACCATCGTCTACAACCCGGGCACCACCAGCCCGTATGCCGCCGCACTATTGAATGGAGAGACAGTGGAAGAGCCCATCATCGCGGGGGTCGCCGCCGACCTCAGCGAGGCCAAGGTCACCGTCGTCGGCGTTCCCGACATCCCCGGCAAGGCCGCGCAGATCTTCAAGATCGTCGCCAAGACCAACGCCAACGTCGACATGATCGTGCAGAACGTGTCGGCGGCATCCACCGGGCTCACCGACATCTCGTTCACCCTGCCCAAGTCCGAGGGCCAGCAGGTGCTCACCGCGCTCACCAACGAGCAGCAGCACGTGGGCTTCGCCGGCCTGCAGTACGACGACCAGATCGGCAAGCTCGCCCTGGTCGGCGCCGGCATGCGCACCAACACCGGCGTCTCCGCCAAGCTGTTCGAGGCGCTGTTCGAGGCCGGCATCAACATCGAGATGATCTCCACCAGCGAGATCCGCATCTCGGTGGTCACCCGCGCCGACACCATCAACCAGGCGCTGCGCGTGGTGCACACGGCCTTCGGCCTCGACGGCGACGACCCCGCCGTCGTGCACGGCGGCACCGGCCGCTAACCCGCGCACCCCAGCCCAGCCCAACCCGGACGGGCCCGGCCCCGCGCCATCCGCGAGGCGGCCAACTGTTACCCGTGCGGACATCTGCACCCGGTGTGCCGGGACCATTTGTCCGCATTGGTACCACTTGCTCCGGGCGAGCACCGGCCGGGCGAGCACCCTCCGGCCGAGCACCGGCACCGCCCCCCACCACCCCCCAAACCCCGCTCCGGCGGCATAACTCCTGCACTTTCTGCCAAAACCGGATGTTTCGGCCCGCTGAGGCCGCGAACGGGCAGAATTACAGGAGTTATGCGCAACACCCGGCCTGAGTTCGACTGAGTACTGAGTTAGGAACACCACGTGAGCAGCACCGCAGGAATCCACATCGGCGTCGTCGGTGCCACCGGCCAGGTGGGCGCCGTTGTGCGTCGCCTGCTCGAGGAGCGCGACTTCCCGGTCGCCAGCATCCGTTTCTTCGCCTCCGCGCGCTCCGCGGGCACCGTGCTGCCGTTCAAGGGCGAGCGGATCGTCGTCGAAGACGCCTCAACGGCCGACCCGTCCGGCCTGGACGTGGCCATCTTCTCCGCCGGCGCCACGCTCTCCAAGACCCAGGCGCCGCGCTTCGCCGCCGCCGGCGTCACCGTGGTCGACAACTCGTCGGGCTGGCGGATGGACCCCGAGGTGCCTTTGGTGGTCAGCGAGGTCAACCCGGAGGCCATCGACCAGGCCGTCAAGGGCATCATCGCCAACCCGAACTGCACCACCATGGCCGCCATGCCCGTGCTCAAGGTGCTGCACGACGAGGCCGGCCTCGAGCGCCTCATCGTGAGCACCTACCAGGCGGTGTCCGGCAGCGGCCTGGCCGGCGCCCAGGAGCTGGCCAGCCAGATCCGCGCCGCGGCCAGCGACGACAACCTGTTCCAGCTCGTGCACGACGGCTCGAGTGTGAGCATGCCCGAGCCCACCATCTACAAGCGCCCGATCGCGTTCGACGTGATCCCGCTGGCCGGCGCGATCGTCGACGACGGCTCGTTCGAGACCGACGAAGAGAAGAAGCTCCGCAACGAGAGCCGCAAGATCCTCGAACTGCCCGACCTGCTGGTGAGCGGCACCTGCGTGCGCGTGCCCGTGTTCACCGGCCACTCGCTGTCGATCAACGTCGAATTCGCCCGGCCGATCTCGGTGGCCCGCGCCACCGAACTGCTCAGTGACGCTCCCGGCGTGCAGCTGAGCGACATCCCCACCCCGCTGCAGGCCGCCGGCGCCGACCCCAGCTTCGTGGGCCGCATCCGCCAAGACCCCGGCGTGCCGAACGGTCGCGGCCTCGCGCTGTTCATCAGCAGCGACAACCTGCGCAAGGGCGCCGCGCTGAACGCGGTGCAGATCGCCGAGCTCATCGCCGCGAAGCGCGCCGTCGCCTGACCCCGCCTGGCCGGCGGGTCAGCTGCCCCGCCGGCCGGCGCATCGGCTAATCAGCCGGTCAACCCGACAACCAACCCCACAACCGACCCGCCGGATAGTCGCCAGCGGCCACTAAGCCGCGGTCCGCTCCAGTAGTGTCAGACCTTGTGGAGACGATCAAAGCAGCAACGGCCCTGAGCCGGTTGGCTTTCGGCGTGTTCGCGGCGACCGCGCTGTTTTTCATCGGCGCCGCCCTCAGCCACCTGGTGCTCAGCGGCAACGTCGAGCACGTGTTGATCGCCCTGCTCGCCGTGGTCGTCGCCGGCGTCCTCGACGTGCCCCGCGTGCGCTTGGGCCCGGTGCCGCACCTCAGCCCCATGATCAGCCTGCCCATCGTGGTCGTGCTCGCCCTCAAACCGGTTTTCGAGACGGTGCCGGCGGTGGGCCTGGTCGCCCTGGGCGTTCTGATCGTGGTGTGGATGCGCGCCCACCGCCCCGAAGTCGCCGTCTACGCGGCCGGTCTCACGAGTGTCGGCGGGGCCGCCTTCCTGGCGGCGCACGACGGCCTGCACGCCTTCGCCCCGGAGCCGGTGGCCGCGGCCGCCGGGGCTATCGCGTATCTCCTGGCGATCATCGCGGTGGAGGCCCTCCGGCACCGCTACGACATGCCCCGCGCCGGTCGCGGCGACGAACGGCACTACTCCGTCGTGCGCCTGGTGCTCACCGTCGGCGGTTTCGCCGGCCTCTGCGCCTTCATCGCCGCGTGGACGCATCCGTTCTTCGACCAGCGCACCGACACCCTGGCCGTGGCGGTCACCCTGGTGCCGCTCGCCGTGATCGGCGCCGGCGCGATCCTGGTCGTGCGAGCCGTGGCAATGCGGCGGCGCCTGGCCGGCGTCGTCGACGGGGTCATCGACCTCAACGCCACCAACCATTTCGTGAAGACCGGCGGCCAGGCCAGCCCCATCACCATCGCCCCGGCCGGCACCAGCACCGACCTCGCCGCCGTGCTGCTGCGCTCCGTCGCCGCCACCGTGGGCGTCGAATCCGCCAGCGTGCGCCACGAGCCGGCCGGGCTCGGCGAGATCGACGCCCCGCTGGCCATCAGCGTGCTCGGCGGCCAGTTCCTGGTGGCCCGCCGCGACGTGATGGACTACCCGTTCACCCGCGACGACCACCGCGCCCTCGCGGCCCTCGCGCACACCGCCGACGTGGTCTTCACCGCCAGGGAGAGCATCGGCGGCCTCACCATCCGCGCCAACACCGACCCGCTCACCGGGTTGCCCAACTACGGCGCCTTCCAAGACGCCCTGGCGAACATCAACGATCACCGGGACTACTCCGAGGCGCTGGCCGTGCTGTTCATCGACCTCGACGACTTCAAGCGGATGAACGACCGCTACGGCCACCAGGCCGGCGACGAGATCCTCAGCGAACTCGGCCGCCGGCTCAGCGCCGTGATCCGGCCCTACGACGTGGTCGCCAGGGTCGGCGGCGACGAATTCGTCGTCATCCTCACCCGGTTGTCCACCCTCGCCGAGGCCAAGCTGCTCGCCGAACGCATCATGGAGGCCACCAGCGAACCGCTGCCCGTCAGCGGCACCGTGATCAACCCGGTGCTCAGCATCGGCCTGGCCTACTCCGCGCACCGCGAGACCGACGTCAACCAGCTGCTCCGCGACGCCGACCGCAGCATGCTCGCCATCAAGAAGTCCCGCCGCCGGGGTGGCCCGGCCAACGAGAGCAGCATCAACATCTCCGGGCACCGGTCGTCGCAGATGAACGACATCGTGGCCCGCGCCATCGACGAAGACCTGCTCGAGCTGGCCTTTCAGCCCATCGTGAGCCTGGTCACCGGGCAGATCTGGGCGTTCGAAGCCCTCGTGCGCTACTCCGACCCGGAGCTCGGCCCGCTGTCGCCGCCGTCGCTGGTGGAGAAGGCCAAGAGCCTCGGCCGGCTCGACGCGCTCACCCGCCAGGTGGCGTTGAAGGCCATGGCCGCGGCCGCGGACTTCAGGCTGATCGAACCGCGCATCGTCTGCATGACCATCAACGTGGAGGCCGGCCAGATCCTGCCGCAGCGGGTGGGCTCCTTCGTCGAAGACCTGGCCGACCGCTACCCGGGCATCTCGCTCTGCCTCGAACTGAACGAACGTTCCGTGGCCCGGGTGTCCACCGCGGTGCGGGCGCAGGCCGAGCACCTCCGCGACATCGGCATCATGATCGCCCTCGACGACTACGGCTCCCAAGACTCCTCGGTCGACGCCCTGGTGCGGATGCCGATGGACATCCTTAAAATCGACAAGAGCCTCGTCGACGACCTCGACGACGTGCGCCAGCGCGAGGTGCTCACCGCCCTGCAGGGGTTCGGCGACAACCTCGAGTACTCGATGATCGTGGAGGGTGTCGAGAACGAGGCCATGGCCACGCACCTCTCCGCACTGGGCATCCGCAGCGCCCAGGGATTCCACTACGGGGTGCCGCGCAGTTTCGAGAAAACCCTCTCCAGGCTCGAAGAATTCGGAGCCGCCGCCGTGTTGCCCTCGCCGGCCGTGACCGAGCTCGCGCTCTAAACGTTAGGGTCGCAGTATGGTCGAGCAGAGTCTGAGATTGCCGCGAGTCGGCGTGCGTGAGCGCGTCGAGCGCAGCGTCTTCCTCTCCCAGCTCCTGCTGGCCGCCGCCACCCTGCTGCTGGTAGCCGTCACGGTGGCCAACGACCCGGCCATGTTCCTGGAACCGCTGTACTTCCTGGGCGTCATGATCATCTTCGGCACCACCGGTCTGGCCGCCGCGGTGCCGTGGCGCCGGCTGCCCAAGGTCTACATCGTCACGCTGCCGCTGCTCGACATTGTCGGGCTGGCCATGGCCCGCGAGGCGCAGCCACTGCTCGGCGTGAGCTTCCTGCTGGTGTTCCCGGTGATCTGGATGTCCACCCACTTCGGTCAGGCCGGCGCCACCGGCAGCGTCATCTTCGCGAGCCTGCTGCTCTGGGCCGGGCTGCCGGTGAAGTTCTTCAACGACCCGCACAACGCCACCGGGTACGCCAGCTCGCAGGCGCCCCTGCTGGCCGTGGTCACGATCATGCTGGCCTTCGTCGCCTCGGTCACCTACACCTCCAACCGGCGGGCGGTGGCGCAGCGGGTGCTGCTCACCCAGCAGGCCGGCCTGTTCGAAGCCGCCCTGCAGCGCTCCCGGCGCCAGGAACAGACCCTCGACGAGATCTTCAACACCGTGGACTTCGGCGTGGTCGGCTACGACCGTGACGGCCGGGTCAACTTCGTGAACCGGGCCCAGCGCGCCCTGCTCACCCGGTTCGGGGTGAGTGACGGCGTGGGCCTGCAGAGCATCGTGTACAAAGAAGACGGCGTCACCCCGTTCAACGGCCCCGAACGGCCCACCCAGCGCGCCATCCGCGGCGAGACCGTCGACAGGGTCACGGTATGGCTGGGTTCGCCCGATCAGCAGCAGGCCGCGGTGCTGGTGTCGGCCCGCCCCATCCACGACCACAACGGCCGTTACGACGGCGGCGTGATGGTGACCCGTGAGGTCACCGCCGAGGTGCGTGCCGTGCAGGCCAGGGACGACCTCGTGGCCTCGGTGTCGCACGAGCTGCGCACCCCGCTCACCTCCATCCTCGGCTACCTCGAACTCGCCCTCGACGACGAGCGGGTCGAACCCGACACCCGGCACATGCTCGAGATCGCGTCGAAGAACTCCGACCGGCTGCTCGAGATCGTCTCCGGCCTGCTCACCGCGGCCAGCGAGTCGAAGGAGGGCCTCGCCCTCACGGTGGAGCCCTGCGACCTGTCCGCGATCCTCACCGAGGCCGTGGAGTCGGCCACGCCCCTCGCCGCACAGCGCAACATCCGTTTCGAACTCGCCGAACTGGCCCCGATCACCGTCGTCGCCGACGCGTTCAGGATGCGCCAGGTGATCGACAACATCTTCTCCAACGCGATCAAGTACAACGTGGAGTCCGGCAAGATCCGCGTCACCGTGCTGGAGGTGCCCTGCGGCATCGAGGTGCGGGTCGCCGACACAGGCCGGGGCATGAGCGAAGACGAACAGGGCAACCTGTTCGACAGGTTCTACCGGGCCGACTCGGTGCGGGGCTCCAGCGTGCACGGCACCGGACTCGGGTTGAGCATCAGCAGGGACATCATGCGCGAACACGGCGGCGATCTGCGTCTAGAGTCGACCAAGGGCAAAGGAACGACGGCAATCGCCTCGCTCCCGGTGAACAGAGGTTGATCGTGGTAGGTCACGCTCAACGAGGGACAGCATGCAACTAGACGGACCCACCCTGCAGATGATCAGCGGGTTGATCACGATTCTCTGCGGGGTCTCATTCATCTTTAATACCGCGCTCAATCGCAACGACCCTCCGGGCCGGTTGTGGAGCCTCGCGTTCGTGGCGGGCATCATGGTGGCCGTGGGCTACGGCGTGTACCTGGTCAGCGCCGAGGCGTGGTGGTCGATCACCTTCGCCAATGCGGCTCTGGTCGTGGCCGTCGGCGCGCTCTGGTCGGGCAGCCGGGTCTACAACGGCCGCAGCTCGGGCTTCGCCGTGGTGGGCGGCCTCGCGGCCGTCGTGGCCGTGATTTCGATCCTGCCCGGCGCCGACGGCGGCGAGTGGGCCGGCGCCGGACCGCTCTGGGTGAGCGTGGCGTTGATGGGGGCCATGGGCGGCGTCGAGGCGTTGCGGGGCCGGATGCGGCGCAACGTGAACGGGCGCATCTTCGCGATCGTGCTCTTCGTCGTGGCCATTTTCTACTCGGGCCGCGCCATCGCCTTCTTCCTGGACGGTGTCGACAGCGCCACCTTCGTCACCTACTTCAGCTCAGGCACCACCTCGATCCTCAACATGGCGCTCATCATCACCGCCTGCATCGCGGCGTCGATCCTGCGCGCCGAGCGGGTGGGCAGCAACGCCGTCGGCGACATCGCCGTGGGCATCCACTCCGCCGCCGGCGTGCTCTCCGGGGCGTCCTTCCGGCAGGCGGCCACCGACCACCTGCAGCGGGGCGAACGGGCCGCGCTCGGCCTGGCCGTGATCGGCGCCGACATCGACAACCTCCCGGAGATCAACACGGCGTTCGGCCGGGTCGCCGGCGACGAGGCCATCGCCCGGTTCGCCGACACCCTGCGCGGCAGTGCCCCGATGATGTCGCTGATCGGGCACCCGGCCGCCGGCCGCTTCTTCATCCTCGCCGCCGTCGGCTCGGCCACCGAGGCGATGGCCATCGCCGAACGGATGCAGAACGCCCTCGTCGACGGGCCGCTGGGGGAGTCCTTCCAGGTGCGCCTCACCGCGAGCTTCGGCATCGCCGACACCTTCGACCACGGCTTCGACCTCACCGCGCTCAGCGAGGCGGCGGGGCGGGCGATCGACGTCGTCAAGCACCGCGGCGGCAACGACATCGAGGTCGCCACCGAGTCTGCTCCCACCCTGCCGCGCACCGCGGGCTGACTCCGCAAGGGGCGCCGTTTGCGGCTCGGCCCGCGCGTTGCGCCCTAGGGCGCGATCGCGATGGTGAGCTGATCGCTCGCGGTCTGCTTGGAGTAGGCCGCCGAGGTGGGCGTGGTCTGGATGAGCAGTTCGTAGGTGAACGACAGCGTCACGCTGGTGGCGCTCGGGTCGACCGCCGACATCACGTAGGTCTGGCCGTAGCTCCACGGCGCCTTCATGAAGTACCCCGTGGGCACGGCGGACTGGTCGACGAACGGCTCGGGCGGGTCCAGCGGCCCGGTGGGCCCGGTGACGGCCGTATTCACGGTCACCTTGGCCAGGTAGACCCCCTGGCCGTCGTCGGTGCCCAGCGCGGCGCTGAGGGCGAAGCTCACCGGCTTGTTCGCGCCGGCGGTCCACTCGCCCATGTTCAGGGTCGAGGAGTAGTTCACGGTGAGGGTGGCGTCCCCGGCGGTGAGCGTGCGCTGAGCCGACCCGGTCGACAGGTCGTTGGTGATCGCCGTGATGGTGGGCTTCGACGTGGGGGTGGCGGATGCGCTCGAATCGAGCCCGGCCCACGGGGCCTGCCCGCAGGCCGAGAGGCCCAGCGTGAGGGCGGCGGCACAGGCGAGTGCCGTGACGCGGGCGCGAGTTGTCGACGGCATGGGTCCCCCCGGGGTGTTCACAGTGGCGAGCGTCTGCTGCGCTGTTCTTGAGCATATCTTGTGAAAACCTTGACCCCGAATGGGGCACAAACGGGTATTTGCCTGACAGAGTTGCAACTGTGACCGAGACAAGCAAAAACCTGAAGCCCACACCGGCCGTCGACCCGGTGCAGGCGGCGTACGCCAACGAGTTCAACGAGATGGTCGAAGGCCTGCCGACGTTCCGTCCCACCATCGGTTGCATCGTTCCCGCCTACAACGAGGCGGACTCCATCGCCGGCGTGCTCGACTCGCTGCTGGCCCAGACCCGGCTGCCCGACGTCATCCACGTGGTGGTCAACAACACCACCGACGACACCGTGAAGATCGCCAGCGAGTACGCCGGCCCGCACGAGGTGGTCACCGACGGTGTCATGCAGTTCACCGAGGTGTTCGTGCACGACATCGGCGTGAACCCCGACAAGAAGGTCGGCGCGCTCAACTACGGTTACTCCCTCATCGAGGGCTGCGACTTCCTCCTCGGCGTCGACGGCGACACCACCGCGGCCACCAACGCCGTGGAGCAGCTCGAGGCCGAGATCGCCTCGGACACCCGCGTCGGCGGCATCTCGGCGATCTACAGCATCGACGACACCGTCATCCAGGGCCTGATGCCCAGCTTCCTCATCGCCGGCCAGCGCGCCCAGTTCGCCGCGTTCAACATGCAGAACATGCTCCGCGGCCGCAACATGGCCGTTCTCGGCGGGCAGTTCTCCATCTTCTCCACTAAGGCGCTGCGCGAGGTCATGGTCGACAGCCACCAGGCCACCCCGTGGGTGAAAGACAGCGAGGTGGAGGACTCCCTGCTCTCGCTGCAGATCAAGAGCGCCGGCTACCTCACCAAGATCAGCGCCCAGGCCCGCGCCAACGTGGGCGGCATGACCACCCTGCGCGGCCTGGATGCCCAGCAGGTCAAGTGGAACTTCGGCGCCATCGAACTGATGTGGCCCGGTCAGCGCGGCGACACGAAGGGGCAGCCCTTCCACCCCAACCTGCGCCTGCGCTGGCTGGAGAACTTCTCCATGGTCGTCAACGTGCTCACCCGGGTGATGTTCTTCATCCTGCTGTTCGCCTCCCTGTCCATCAACGCGTTCGTGTTCAGCCCGATCTGGCTGATCCCACCGGTCATCGCCATCCTGCTGAACTTCCGCACCGCCTGGTCGATGAAGAGCCGCACCTGGAAAGACATCGTCTTCGCCATCGGGTTCCTGCCCGCCGAGATCTACATGTGGGTGCGCATCGGCCACTTCGTGCGCGCCTGGACCAAGTTCGCCAGCAACAAGCAGGTCGACAACTGGGCCGAGCAAGCCAAGGCGGAACGTGGCTCAGGCAACGCCTACCTCGTGCCCCTCTTAGTGGGACTCGCCGCCGCGGCCGCGCTGGTGTTCATTTGGTTGCAGTTGCCAATTGTTGTCCAGTCCACCATTCTCTGGATCGGCTGGCCGATCCTGGGAGTGACCACCGTGCTGCAGACCCTCACCATGTTCTTCACCCTGATCAAGCGCCACCGCGGTTACAAGGTTTGAGCGCCCACATCGAAGCCACTGCGCTGCGCGCGCTGCTGACCCAGATGGGCGGCGACCGCGACATGCAACGACGGTTTGTGCACGACTTCGTGCACCTCTGGCACAGCCGGTCGCAGCGGTTGTCCGCGGCGCTGGGGGCCCAGTTCCCGGATGCCGAGGAGGCGCACGTGGTGTTGCTGAGCATCCGCTCGAGCAGCACAATGGTGGGCGCGGTCACGGTGGAGGCCACCGCCGCGATGATGCACGACGCCCTGCGCGACGGCGATATCCCCGGCTCCCTCCGCCACATCCAGCGCCTCAACCAGGTGGGCGAGCTGGCCTGCAACGACCTCGCCACCATGTTCGCCCTGCAGCCCTGACGCCGCTCGGCCCGGCCCCGCCCGGCCCCACTCGGCCCCGCTCGCCCGGCCCCGCTCGCCCGGCCGCGGCTCGTTGGTCGAGCGTGTCGAGGCCTCGCGACGTGCCCCGAGCTATGCGGGTCAGGCGCCGCTGTGCGGGTGGTGCGCCACCCGAATAGCGG